>JAKSPU010000062.1 GCA_024404505.1 Clostridia bacterium | reverse complement strand
GTGCGGTAATGCCTTAAGCCCTTCTTTCAAGAAGGGCTTAAGCGGGGCGTGGGGCAGCGCCCCACAAACGCATCCCCACGCAACCCACCTTTTTTGCAAAATTTGCGTTCCCCCCATTGCATTTCCGGCAATTTTGTGGTATACTTATTCTGAATAAGAATGTATAAGGGCAAGTCTGTACACAGCTTGCCGCAAAAGGATAGGAAATGACGAAAAATGAACGAAGCCTGTACCTTGAGTGCGGGCAGATCATCAATACGCACGGCGTGCGCGGGGGACTCAAGGTCGATCCGTGGTCGGACGCCCCAAAGGACCTTTGCCGCCTGACGCGTATCTATATGGGCAAGGGTGAACAGAAAACGGAGTACAGGATCCTCCGCGCCTCCGTGCTGCAGGGACGCTTCCTGCTCCTTGAGCTGGAGGGCGTGACCGATATGGACAAGGCTGCCGCCCTGCGCGGACAGACGCTGTACGCCCTGCGCGCCGACATACCGCTCAAGGAGGGGCAGTATTTCCTGTCCGACGCCGTCGGCCTGCCCGCGGTGGACGTCCGCCCCGGACACGAGGGACAGGCGCTGGGCAGGGTGACAGCCGTCGAGGACGGCGCCGCCGCTCCCATCTTCACGGTCACGACTTCGCACGGACCGGTCCTCGTTCCCGGCGTCCCGGCTTTCATCAGGGAGGTCGTACCGGGCGATCACGTCGGCATCGAGCCGATCGACGGAATGTTCGAGAACGCCGACACGGAATTCTTCCCCGGCGACGGGCAGAACGGCGGAGGTGACTGACCGTGCGATTCGACATCATGACCCTGTTTCCCGACCTTGTGGACCGCGTGCTGAGCGAGAGCATCATCGGCCGCGCCCAAAAGAGCGGCGCCTGCACCGTAAAGACCTTCAATATACGCGACTACTCCGATGATAAACGTCACCGCGTGGACGATACCCCCTACGGCGGCGGCATGGGGATGCTCATGGCCGCGCCGCCCATCTACAACTGCTACCGCGCCGTGCTGGACGACCAGCTGAAGGACGGCTTTGACGGCCGCCGCCACGTCGTCTACCTTTCGCCCGCCGGACGGGTGCTGACGCAGTCCGTCGCGCAGGAGCTGGCGGACAAGTACGATAACCTCATCCTGCTCTGCGGTCATTACGAGGGCGTCGACAGACGCATCGTGGAGGAGATCGCGGACGAGGAGATCTCACTCGGCGATTTCGTGCTGACCGGCGGTGAGATCCCGGCCTGCGTGCTGGTCGACTGCGTGGCCCGCCTGACAGACGGTGTGCTGTCCGCAGCGGAGTGCTATGAAAACGAAAGCATCGCTTCCGGCCTGCTCGAGTATCCGCAGTATACGCGCCCCGTGGAGTGGCACGGCATGAAGGTCCCGGACGTGCTGCTGTCCGGCGACCACAAGAAGATCGACGAATGGCGGCATGAGGCCGCGCTGGAGCTGACACGCCGTCAGCGTCCCGACCTTTTGCCCCCGGACGAGGACAAGCCGCAGGGCTGACCCCGATACCGGAACCTATTCTGACTGAAAGGAGGAAACCATCGTGACGGAAACGGATATCCAACAACAGAAGGACGAGATCCGCGCCGCGGTCCGGCGGGACAAGCCGTCCTTCGGACGCCGGCTGGACGGCAGGACAGCCTCTCTGTACGGCGCATTGTCGCACACGCTGCTCGGACGATGGCTGACCTCCTATAAGCGAGGCGGCACCGCGCTGTTCTCCGGTAGGCCCGAGGCCGGCGCGGATACCTTCCGCCCGCTCTCTCCGGCCCGCAGCCGCGCGGCGGACGCCATGGAGCGCAGCCTGCTGCTCAAGGCGTTCCGGGCGCTGTTCTCCGTGATGGGCGACTGTCCCGCGCTCGTGTACGGCCTGTTCTTTGTCATCTACGGCATCCTCGGCATCATCATCCAGCTGATCGGACCGTTCGTCCTGCCCGGCATCACCATGGAGTGGGACCGGCTGATCCTGTTCGTGTTCATCGCCGTGGGCCTGTCTCCGCTGCTGTTCTCCCGCAAGTCGATAGCCGGCGTGTTCGGAGCCGGCGCATTAGGGCGTCTGCTGGCTGCAAGGCTGCTCGGCATCCCCAAGGACAGGCTGGACAGGGAGAATCCCGAGATCCGGCCCGCGTCCCTGTATATCATGGCGGCCTTAGCCGTGCTGAGCGCCGGCGCCACGATCTGGATCCATCCGCTGATCATCCCGCTGATCATCTGCGGGGTCGGCTTTACGGGCATGGTGCTGACCTACCCCGAGACCGGCGTCGTGCTGGCCTCCCTGATGCTGCCCGTCATGTGGGTGTGGGACACGGGGAAGTGGATCGCCGCCGGGCTGATCCTGCTCACGTGGGTCGGCTACGGCGTCCATGTGCTGTCCCTGCACCGTACCTTCCGCCTCGGACGGCTGGACGGAGCCGCGGTCGTGCTGGGCCTTGTGCTGCTGATCCACGGCCTCGCGGAGCCCGGCAGCCGGATGACCTGCCTTTTGTGGGTGGTGCTGCTCTCCGGCTACGTGCTGGCCGTCAATCTGATGAATACCCGCGCTGCCATCCGCCGCTGCCTGACCGGCGTCGTCCTGTCGCTTGTGGCGGTGCTGCTGCTCGGTGCCGCCATGCAGATCCCGGGTGACTTCTTCCTGTGGATGGAAACGCATTGGCTCGGCGCGATGCTCTCCGACCGGCTGGCGGTCTTTGCCGCCGCGCTGCAGGCACTGCCGAGCGAGCCCTTCTTCCTGCTCATGACGCTGCTGTTCCCGTGGCTGTGCGCGTTCCTGTTCAACAGCCGCCGTCCGCTGACCGCCGTCCTGTGGACCGCGGCAGCCGGTCTCGGCATCCTGACGCTGGTCGTGTACGGCACGCCGGCGGAGCTTGTCACCGTCTGTGTCTGCTTCCTGCTGTTCTGCCTGTTCTTCAGCCATCGGACCGTGACGGTCGGCCTGTTCGTCGTGCCGCTTGCGGCTGTCGGCGGCGTGGTCGTCTGCCGCTTCCTGCCCGTCAGGACATGGCTCACGCCGTGGCGGGACCGGCTGCTGGACCGCCTTTCTGACCTCGTCCGCCTGTGGCGTGACGCGTGGAGCATGATCGTCAGACGTCCCGCCGGAGTCGGCCCGGGCCGTGAGGCGTTTGCTGCCGCGTTTTCGACTCTCGTGCCGGCGGCTCCCGCTGCCGACGCCGCGCAGAACGTGTTCCTTGACCTGCTGGCCGCGTTCGGCTGGCCGGGGCTTGTTTCCGTCTGCGTGCTGTCCTTCCTGTTCTGGCAGAAGGGACTGTCCTGTCTGTCGGTATGCCGCGATCATAAGGACCGTGCATGGATCGCCGCCGGGCTTGCCACGGCAGCCGGCCTCGGCCTGTACGGCCTGACCCACAGCCTGTATATAGACACGCCGCTGTTCTTCACACTGGCGGTCCTGCTCGGGCTCTGCTCCGCGCATCAGTCCATCGTATTCGACGAGCAGAACGTGCTGATGACGCCGACAGCCGACAGCGCTGCGGCGGAGGAGCGGCTGTACTGAATCCGTCCTTTTATCCCGGGTGAAGCCCGGCAATGACTTTTGAAAGTGAGGTTGCCCCATGGCATCCAACAGATTTGATCTGATCCGTGACGGCAAGGTCTCCAGCCTGTCCGCGGGTACGTATACCGTCGATACCGCCGACGACCACCGCAAAAACTACGGGACTGCCGGCCTGAGCGGCAGGACAGCCGGGAAGAAGAGCCTGTTCTGGGTGGTGGATATCGTGGTGATCCTTGTCATCGCCGCGCTTTGTGCGCTTGCATACCTTTACCTCATCCGCCCGCTGATGGATAATTACCGGGAGTCGTGGGATGAGGAGGAGCTGCTCTGCGTGCTGGAGCTGCGGAACGTCGATCCGGCGCTCGTCACCTATGACCGCGACGGTATACCGGTACTGTGCGGTCACCCCGTGTGGAGCGGTGACAGCGAGGACAACGACCGGCTGGGAGACGTGCTGGAGGCGGAGCCCATCGCGGTCGTCCGGGAGGACGGCAGCACGGTGCTGACGATCAGCCTGACGGTCCGCGTAACGGCCCGCTGCCGCACCGGCGAGGGATACAGGGTAGGCGAGACGCGCCTGCTCTGCGGTGAGGAGCGGCAATTCCGGCTCTACGGCCTCAGCGCCGAGGGCGTGATCCTGTCAATGAAACCCGTGGAAGAGGAGGAATGACGATGGGACGTGGGACAGATAAAGCCCGTGGGTCGTCCGGAACAGGCAGCCGGGGCCGCTGGTCGGCGGTGGATACCGTCATTCTGCTGATGGTGGTCATTGCGCTGGGCGCGCAGCTTTGGCAGGCGATTCTGGTCAACCGGGAAACGGAGGCGGAAAAGACACCGACCGTATACGAGGTGACCTTTACCGTCCCCTCCGTGCGCCGCGAGGTGCTGGAGGAGATACAAGCGTTCGACGGCCTGTACCTGTACGAGGACGGCACGCGCATCGGCTCTGTCGGTCAGCTTGAAGACGAGGAGGGCCGTCAGTATATCGCGCTGACCCCCGTCGAGCCCGGCCCGGACGGCATTACGGGCTCGGTATACGTATCGGCGGAGGGTTGTATGATGTGCACAGAGGGCGAGCTGCGTGACGGGGGCCTGTTGATCCCGGAATGCGGCCTTCTCATCAATCCGGGCAGCGAATTGACCGTCCGGACGGATAAGGTGCTGCTGAATATCCGTGTAGAAAGCATCCGCGCACACGATTGAAGCGGTTTTGGGAGGGAAAGCACGCTTTGCCGCACGGGGCGTTGTTGTGAAATATGATAAAAATTGGCGGCGTCGGCATAAAAAATCCTCTGTATTGACACTTGATTTTCGCGGACTTTTTTGGTATACTACAATACGTAGTAGAGTATTTCCCCGACGGCACGGAAACGGTGCCGGGGACATCAAATCACAGGAGATATACGTAATATGAAAAGTCGTGAAGTCGTCATTACCAATGCCAGCGGTCTGCACGCAAGACCGGCTACCTTCTTTATCCAGAAGGCGAACTGCTATAAGAGCTCGATCTGGGTGGAAAAGGATGATCGCAAGGTCAATGCCAAGAGCCTTCTCGGCGTTCTGTCTCTGGGCATTGCGAAGGGCATGACCGTCACGCTCCATGCCGACGGACAGGACGAGGATTCCGCTCTTGAGGGTTTGGCCACGCTGATCAATTCCGGCTTTGCCGAGTAAGCATTCCCGTCCGGGTCGTGAGTACCCGCTTTTCGTGATTCTACATAATATATGAAAGACGCCGTCCGGTGAGACTCCGCAGACGGCAGATCAAACGGTGCGTGCTGTGGGCCCATTATGGGAATGGGAGTCCGTACCGTTTGTTTTTTTACCCATCGGAGGCCGGCGTCCCGGCCGATATCCCGCAAAGGAAAGGAGATCCCCATGTCCGCAGACAAACAGGACCGGCAGGCGCTGCTGGATAAAGCCAATTCACTCCCGCTCTGCCCCGGCGTCTACATCATGAAGGACAAGTCGGACAGGGTGATCTACGTGGGCAAATCCCGCAAGCTGAAAAACCGGGTGTCCCAATACTTCCAGAACAGCGAGAAGAACATCAAGACCGCCCGCATGGTAGCGAGCGTCCGCAGCTTTGATTACTTCCTATGCGACACGGAGATCGAGGCGCTGACGCTGGAGAACACCCTCATCAAACAGCACAATCCCAAGTACAACATCCGCCTGAAGGACGCTAAATCCTACCCGTATATCAAGATCACCGACGGTCCGTATCCGCGCCTCGTCATGACGCGGAAGCGGGAGAACGATAAGGGGCGTTACTTCGGACCGTACTCCGGCACCTCCACCGTGTATTCGGTGCTGGATACCCTGCGGTACACGCTGCGCCTTCCCTCCTGCAGCCGCCGGTTCCCCCGCGACGTCGGGAAGGAGCGCCCCTGCCTGTACTACCAGATGGGCCGCTGCATCGGCCCCTGCACGGGGAACGTCAGTGAGGAGGAGTACGACGCGGTCATGGCGCTGGCCGCCGATATCCTGCGCGGTCATACTGCCGAGGCCAAGCGTGCGCTGACCGACCAGATGCTGGAACACGCGGAGAACGAGCGCTATGAAGCCGCCGCCCGCTGCCGTGATACCATCGCCGCGCTGGAGCGGCTGAGCCAGAAGCAGACCGTCGTTGCCGCGCCCGATACCGAGCAGGATGTCATCGGATACTATGAGGACGAGGTCACGTCCTGTGTGTCCGTGTTCTACATCCGCGGCGGGGCCGTCGTGGACAAGGAGGAATACCTGTCCGGCGCCGAGCGCATCCTTGACAGCGAATCGCTGGACTCCTTCATCTGCGAGCAGTACCGCGTCCGGACGTACATCCCGAAGACCGTGCTGCTGTCGTTTTCGCTGGACGAGGACCGCACCGCCGCCCTGTCCGAGTACCTGTCGGGTCTGGCCGGGCATAAGGTCACCCTGCGCACACCGGAACGCGGCCCGTCGAAAACGCTGTGTGAGCTGGCTGTCAGCAACGCCGCTGAAAAGGTGCGGCAGTTCCGGCTGGACGCCGAGAAAGACGAATCCGCGCTGGTGCGGCTCGGCGAGCTGCTCGGGATCGGATACCCGCAGCGCATCGAATCCTACGATATATCCAACCTCGGTGCGGAGCATCTGACCGCCGGCATGGTCGTGCTGGAGGACGGCAAGCTGCAGAAATCCGATTACCGCACCTTCACGATCAAGTCCGTCGAGGGGACGGACGACTACGCGAGTATGCGCGAGGCACTTTCCCGCCGACTCGACCATCTGTCTGACGACGAGGGCTCCTTTGCCCGCCTGCCGGATCTGATCCTCCTCGACGGAGGCCGCGGCCACGTCGCGGTCATCCGGGAGCTGATGGAGGAGAAGGGGCTGGATATCCCCGTGTTCGGCATGGTCAAGGACGACTTCCATAAGACGCGCGCGCTCTGCTCAGAGGACGAAGAGATCAACATCGCCCGCGAAAAGGAGGTGTTCGTCCTGCTGTACAAGCTGCAGGAGGAGGTCCACCGCTTCACCGTGTCCCGCATGGAGGCCGCCAAGACCAAGACCATGACGCACTCCACGCTGACCCGCATCCCCGGCATCGGAGACGCCAAGGCGAAGTGTCTCCTGTCAACGCTGGGCAGCGTCACCGCCGTAAAGAACGCGTCGGAGGAGGAGCTGGCCG
The DNA here is from genome assembly GCA_024404505.1 of Clostridia bacterium. GTDB lineage: Bacteria > Bacillota > Clostridia > Oscillospirales > CAG-272 > CAMEON01. The sequence goes on along the minus strand of JAKSPU010000062.1, from coordinate 8,929 downwards.
CGGTCAAGGGGATTTCCAAGGCCGACGCCGCCCGGATCCGGGCATACTATGATAAAAAGTAAGGAAGGAAACCCGCCATGATGCGTATCATCACAGGCACCGCCCGCGGCGTCCGTCTGGACACCCTTGAGGGCGACGCGACCCGCCCGACCTCGGAGCGGGCCAAGGAGGCTGTGTTCTCCATGCTGCAATTCGATCTGGTCGGCAAGCGGATCCTCGACCTGTTCTCCGGGTCGGGGCAGATGGCGCTGGAGGCGCTGTCCCGTGGATCTGCGTCCGCCGTGATGGTGGATCAGTCCAAGGACGCGATCCGTATCATCACGAAAAACGCCGAAAAGACCCGCCTTTCGGACAAGTGTACCATTGTGTGTGCCGATTTCAAGGACTACCTTTCCCGCCGCAGGGGACGCGATAAGTTCGATTATATCTTCCTCGACCCGCCCTACGCGATGCACGCCATCCCGGCAGCCGTCGAGGGCATCGTCCGCGGGCAGCTGCTTGCGGACACGGGCCTTCTGATCTGCGAGAGCGGTGAGCCCGACCCGCTGGGCCACGCGACCGGTACGGCGCTGTCCAAAAAGTTCGACGTGGTCAGGGAGGCAAAGTACGGCGTGGCATACGTCACCGTATACGAGCCCGCCCGCGCGGACGGGCAGGAAAGCGGGGAGGCGGACGCATGAGAATGAAACGTGCGCTGATCCCCGGCAGTTTCGATCCGATCACCGTGGGACATCTGGACGTCATCCGCCGCACCGCCGCCAAGTTCGACCGCGTGTACGTCGCGGTCATGACCAACAACAACGCCAAGTTCATCGAGGGTGCCAAGACCAAGCAGTATATGTTCAGCATGGAGGAGCGCCGCCTGCTCGCGGAGCTTGCCTGCGAGGGCCTGCCCAACGTAAAGGTCGTCGCGTCCGATGGGATGCTCATCGACCTTGTAGACAAGCTGAAGGCGGATTGGATCATCAAGGGTCTCCGCAATGAGAGCGATTACCTCTACGAGCAGCCGCAGGCACTCTGGAATCGGGCGCACAACCCGAAGGCGGAGACGCTGTACCTGCCGTGCGATCCCGCCTACGACGAGATCAGCTCGACGCTGGTCCGCAGCACCCTTGCGGCCGGCGGAGATATTTCCGCGCTGGTCCCCCCGGCGGCAGCCGCGTGGATCGCCGTACACCCCCGCACCTGATCTATGGAAAGGAAGTATAATATGACTCGAGATCAAAAGAAACAGATAATCCTGTCGAGGCTGATCCTCATGATCATCGGCGTCGTCATCGGCGCGCTGCTGCTCGTGCTGGCGTCCGTCCTGACGGAATCCGCCGCCGGGGCCGTCGTCCATTGGGTGCTGGTGGTTTTCGGCATCCTCATCATTGCCTGCCAGATCCCCGGTCTGCTTGCCGGGATCGCACATATCAACGAGAGATCCGCTCTTGCGGACCTCGGCGGCGCGCTGCTCGGCATCATGCTCGGCATCCTGTTGATCTTCTTCCAGAACGCCGTGCTGGTCGCCGTTGTCGGCGTGTTCCTGATCGTGCTCCCGATCCTGCGGCTGATCTTCCTGCCGGACCGCAAGCAGCGGTTGATACCCGAGCTGATCCGCATCGTACTCGGTGTGCTGGTGCTGCTGTTCCTGCCCGCGCTGACCTCCGCTGCCTTCCGCGTGTTCCGGATCGTGCTGTCGGCTGCCGGATGGGCGACGATAGGGCTGTCCGTCGTCCTGTTCATCGTGGCGCTGGTGAAGATCGCGCTCGGCAGGGAAGAGGTCCCCGCGCCCAAGAAGGGCGGGAACGTGTATGTGGACTATACCGGTGACGGCAGGGTCGACACTATCTACATGGACACGACCGGCGACGGTATCCCGGATACCGAATACAAGGTCGATCACGACAAGAACAACAAGAAATAACCGGAAACCGCGCGGCGGAGGTGTTGCCTCTGCTGCGCGGTTTTCTGACTTGGGACGTTTAAAGCCGATATATTGATCACGGGTGACAAGACTTTTCGCGAAATCCTTGCAATCGGGGAGAAAATATGTTATACTTATGATAATGAAGCGTGGAAGCGCTGCTTCCCGACTATAAAAGGAGTAGCCTGTCATGAAAACGATACGTATGCGGAGGGCCGTCCTGCTGATCCTGCTGCTCGCGGCAGCCTGTTTCACTCTGTCCGCCTGCCAAAACAGCGGAAACAGTGACGACACCGCGCCGGATACCACCGCGACCGAGCCGCCGACCGAGCCGGCGGACGGTCCGATTGAAACCGCTGCCGAGCAGCAGACCGAACCGGTCACCGAGCCGGAGACAGAGGAGCAGTATATCGTGGATAATCATCATCCCGCCTCCGAAGCAGGGGCGGTCTCGGACAAGGTCCTGAAGGCAGCCGATTTCGGCGCCAAGGGCGACGGAGTGACCGATGACGCCGCCGCGGTCAGCGCCGCCGTCCGTGCGGCTGCCGAGCAGCACGCGACCTTGCAGTTTGAAGCCGGCAAGACCTACCTTCTGTCCGCCGGCACGAATACCGCCGGCCCTTTCCACGGCCCGCTGGCTGCCGACGATGCATCCGACTTCACCATCGACGGACAGGGCTGCACATTCCTCATGCAGCCGGGCGTCAGCTTTTTCGCCTTTGTCGGATGCTCGGACGTGAAGATCACGAACTGCACCTTCGACATGGCGGTGTCGGTGTATCTGGTCGGAACGGTGGAGTCCGTGTCGGGGCTGACCGTCACCTTCTCCGTCAATGAGGAGCCGCATCTTGCGAGTTATGATTTCACCGGCGTCAACGGCTTCTGCATCAGGTACAACGAGGGCGTACAGAACCGCCCGCACCGCTTCATCTCACAGATGACGCGGACGGGCGAAAAGCAGGTCAGCGTCGTCTACCGTGACCAGCCCGACGTTGCGAAGGGGGACCTCGTTTTCCTGCCCAATCCCGGTGTCGGCCACGTTTACGGCGAGGTCATCTACGTCGGCAGCTGTACCGGCGCCATGGTGTTTGAGAACATCAATATCCGGCAGGCGCCGTCCTTCATCTGGGCCATCAAGAACAACGAGGCCGAGTTGTACTTCGAGAACGTCGATATGATGCCCGACGAGAACGACGGCCGCGACATCCACATGGTCTCGTGGCGCGACGGCTACCACTGCAAGGACAACAGACTGCCGTTCCATTGGAACGAATGTGACGTCGGCGTGCTGTTCGACGACGTGTTCAACATCAGCAACACGCTCGGCTACGTCACCTCCGTGATCGACGGGGCGACCATTGCCGCCTGCAACTACGAGCTGTACTGCGCGGGCCAGCGTGCCGCGTTCGACGTCCGCGCCGGGGACGTCGTCGACGTGTACGACATCAACACGGGCGCTTACTGCGGCTGCGCGACGGTCCGCGAGACCGTGACCAATTCGGACGGGACGACGACGATGATATTCGAGTACGGTCAGGAAATGAAGGGGCTGCACGAGGGCTGCGTGGTCGGAAACCGCTGCACGAACGCGCCGGGCTCCACCATCACGAACAGCCGCTTCACCGGCACCTACCGCTTCCTGCGGGACCTGCGGATCGAGAACTGTACGTTTGAAACGCTCGCCATGTGGATCATGGTCGAGGGCAGCGTCGAGGGTCCCCTGCCCGGCAACGTCGACTTTGTCAACTGCACGATCAACGGCAATCCCGAGATCGACGCGCTCAACCGGAACACCGGCAAGTACATGAAGAAGATCGCCGACGAGATCAGGGACATCGGCTTCTGGGGCTGCACCTTCGGACGCCGGAATCGCGTCGTTTCGAGCAGCAAGGTCGCCTATACCCAGCAGGATACGTGGACCGAGGAAGAACTGTTCACCGTGAAAAACCGCAAGCCGGAGGTCGTAGAGGCCAAAGATGTCACACCGACCGAAACAGACCTTTCGCGCGGCGTGACCTATGATTGGACGTATTATACCATGCCCGTGTCGGGCGCAAAGGGGAAGGTCGTGACGAACGTGACGGACGACACGGTCCGTGCGGCCCTGCTCAACGCGTTCCCGGGCCGGGTACTGATCCCGGAGGCCGGGACCGTCGGGCTTGACGGCCTGTCCGCCGAACGGCTGCCGTTCCTGTATGACGGCAGGATGAGCTACACGATCACCGTGACCCTGTACGCGGCGGCGGACGGCAAGGTCCGTCTGGAGTCGGTCAAGGGCGGGGAAGTGCTGACTATCGTCGGCGAGGCGGACATCAGGGCGGGCAAGACATCCGACGTATCCTTCACCTACGCGTCCGACAAGAACGCCGACGGTCTGCGCCTGACCTTTGCGGACGGCGGGACGGTGTACGTCGGCCGCCTGCGCATCAGCTCCGCCTCCAATCAGAATCCCTCCAACGACCAGATGGTCAACGGACACACCTTCCAGTGGACGGACGAGGTGACCATCGGCAAGGGCAAGGCCGTGCGCATCGCGGATATCGTGGACGAGGACATGAAGAACGCCATCCTGAACGCGGAATCCGGCTTCACTTCCGGGACCGTCCTGCATCTCGATCACGGCTTCGGTGAGTTCACCGGCCTGACCGACAAGACCTACTACACCGCCGGCAAGTCCTATCACCTGTCTCTTGACGCCTACATCGCCTCCGCTATGGTCCCGAAGGACGGCACTACGGTCTACCTTCTGGCGCTGGATTCCACACCCGGCAACCGCGTGCTTGCACAGGGGCTGTTCACGGGCGACGGCTTCTGGCATTTTGAAATGGATTGGTGCGTCGGCAGCACCGGGGAGAACAAGCTGTCCTTCTACATAAGCAACGCACCCACGGCGTACCCCGACGTGTACCTCGGCGACTTCACCATCACCGCGGCACGGTCCGTCAAGCCGACGCTGTTTGAGAGTTTCGACACCTTCTATACGCCCACGGAGGCCGAGCTGAAGGAGGGGTACACCTTCGACTTTACCGAAGGCAATCTGCTGGATACCGGCGTCGGCAGCTATGCCCGCCTGACCTCCATGGACGAGGTCGTCGCCGCCAAGCTCTCCGGCTACGGATTCGGGGACGTCGTATACTACTGTAACGGCAACTTCCACCTCAATTCCATCAGGGACTATGTCGGCAAGGGCAGAAAGTTTACTGTGACCATGCAGGTCTATGACGCCGTCGGCAATCTGGCGACCTCCGGCGCGCGCGGCGTCATCGTGCTGCTGCATATGAGCGGCGGCAAGCAGAACAGCGCCGAGGTCAACTACAAGGCAACGGTCGACGAGCGGGACAGCCGCCTCGTGACGCTGACCTTTACCTGTAATCCACCCTACGGTACGGATGATTTCTACCTGTACCAGCTGGCACCGGTCGAGTTTATCATCGGCTCGATCACGGTGACGGAGAAATAAGGGAATCAAAAGGAGGTATTGACTTATGAAACGTATGATCGGATGCCTTGCGGTACTCACCGTTCTGCTGCTCGGGACGCTGATGGCGGCAGCGCTGACCGGCTGCCGGGATGACGAGCCGGCCGATATCCCGGAGGATACGCCCTCCGACGCCGTCACCGACGCTCCGGGTGAGCCGGAGACGGACGCCCCGACCGAGCCTGACACGGAGCCGGAGACCGAGCCCGAAACAGAGCCGGAGACCATGCCTTACATTGAGCGAGAGGTCGGGCAGCGGTACCTCATCTTCCGCATCTGGAACTTCACCATCCACACCCTGCCCGACTTCAGGTTTATCGTGGACGGTGCGGCGGACGCGGGCTTCAACGCCATCATGGTCCATATCCCGTGGACGCACGTCGAGAAGAAGGACGGCGTATACGATTTTTCCGCTTTTGACCCCATGATCGACTACGTTCTCAATGAAAAGGGAATGTCCGTCGCCATTTCGCTGGACATGACCCGCCCGACGAATGACACGCTGATCCCGTCGACAGAGATCATGCGGAACAGAAACGGCGAGCCGTCCGTAGGCTCGGGCCGGATGCAGATCTCCTTCTGCTCCACGCACGCCGTGGACAAGGCTGTCGCCTTCTACGGCGAGGCGGTGTCCCACATCGAGGAGGCTTTCGGAGACACGGGACGCATCCTTCTGTACATCCCCGCGTTCACGCAGTACTGTGAGACCGAGTATTGGTGCACCGACGACTACGACTACTCCGATCCTGCCATCAAGGCGTTCAGGAGCTATTGCCGGAAAACCTATGAGACGGTCGAGGCTATGAACGACGCGCTGGGCACGAAGTATACGTCCTTCGACGAGATCGAGGCGCCCGAGATCTCCCGCACCCGTGACGTCGGCATCGCGTGGTACGCTTTCCGTCATGAGAAGCTGAAGGCCGTCATCGACCGGCTTGCCGAGGTACAGCATTCGGCATATCCGGACAGTAAGATCGCCATCCAGCTGGGCAGTGTCTTCGATAACAACATCGCGAGACGCGGTACGATCGGCTTTACCGATCTCTGTGAGAACGTCGACGTCCTGTGGTGCGACGACGCACCCGACTATCCCCACTTCTTCTCCACCGCCTACGTATGGTCGTCTCTGCCCGCGCGGGTGCAGCTGGCCAATGAGATCGACGGCCCCACGCAGGTCAACGCGTCGATCGAAAACTATGAGAAGCAGGGCTACGAGTGCTTCAAGAGCGGCGTCAAGTACATGAGCGCGGCGAATTGGAACATGGACAGTAACTTCCACGCCTACGACAACGTATGGGCGACCCTTGCGCGCGATTGGCTCGGCGAGGACGTTCAGCCCGTGGTCGGTCCCTGCAACGCGGATTCCTGCGCGGGCAAGGAGCCTGTGGAGCTGAGGCTTTCCGTGTCCGATGCGGTCAAGCACGGCACCGGCACGATCCAGCGCAGATTCCTCAGTTATCTGGAGAAGGGCCAGCCGTGCATCGTGGTGGTCGAGGACGATATGTTCGGCGAAAAGTGATGCGATGTTCGATGCACCGTATAAATCAAGACAATCGGAATGAATGACAACAAGAAAGAGGTACTTACCATGAAAACACGTTTTTTGACGCTTTTTCTGACCGCCGCCCTTCTGATCGTGCTGCTGCTGACCGGCTGCGACACGGGTAAACCCGCAGACGGCACCGAAGCGCCCACCGGCACGCCCACCGATCCCGGCGAGGCGACGTCTGCCTCGGCGTCGACAGACGCCCCGACAGACGCTCCGACCGAAGCGCCCACAGAAGCCGAGACCGAGGACCCGTGGCTGCGGACGCCCGTGTCTCCCGATGTCGTGACCTTCGGGGAGGGCGTGGATACGCTGATCTCCAAGACCTCCGCGCTGACGTACGAGGTCGTCCGGGATACCGACAGGGGCTCTGTGCTGAAGCTGTCCGCCTCCTCCAAGCGGGAGGGCAGCATGACGCTGGACTATGAGAGTTATATGCAGTCCCTCGGGCTGCAGCCCGTCAGCGCAAACGACTACAAGTATATCGTGGTGCTGTTCCGCACCGACTGGGACAACGACGTCGGCTTCAGCAGTTCTTCCATGGAACTGCACTACACCACGAGCGACGTCAAGAAGATGACCGAGACGAATTGTAAGACCGCCGACTACACCGCGCACGGCGAGGGCTGGCAGGGCGTCATGTTCGATATGAGCCGGATGCAGTGGTCGGGCGACGTCTGCACGCTCCGTCTGGCGCCGATGAACAAGCCGACGGCGGTCGGCGAGACGATGTACGTTGATTCCATCCGTTTCTATCTTGAACAGGAGGAGGCATTTGCCGCAATGGGACTTGATCTTGTAAGACCCGGCACGGGCTCCGATCTCAAGGAGCCGACGCTCGCGGGCGTGAATGAGGCCGCGCAGAAGGCGCCCGACGAGGACGCGTCGGTCAAGCTGTGGTTTGACCATATTTCCGAAAAGGTCGCGCAGAACTGCACGGAATCCACGGGGCGCAATACCTACGTCATGTATATGCCGGGCAACGCCATCGAGGACTGTCAATTCTTCCTCGCGCCCGACAAGGATCGCACGTTCAGCCTTGAGTTGACGGAATTCGGGGACGGCGCGGGCCACGTGCTGCGGACCGAACTGTTCTGGGAGCGCTACTACAACGTTGACGGTACCATGATCCCCGACGCCCTGCCGCCCATGCAGGGGAACATCACGGTCAAGGGCGGTCAGTCGCAGGGCTTCGTGATCAAGGTCTGGGCCGATACCGGTGCCGCTTCCGGTCTGTACACGGCGCAGCTGGACGTGAAGGACGCCGAAACGGGCAAGCACGTCAAGACGGCGTCTGTGTACGTGTACGTCTGGGACTTCTCCCTCGGCGACGATACCCGCATGGCGACCGCCTTCGGCCTCGGCTCGAATCACATCAAGAGCACCTATGACCGCGCCGGCATGACGGATATGACCGGTCAGCTGCTGTACAAAACATATTACGATTTCATGCTGGAAAACCGCGTATCCTGCTACACGCTGCCCTACAACCTCACCGAGCCGGAGGTCGCGGATTACCTTTCCAATCCCCGCGTGACCTCATACGGCATCAACTGGATCCACGTCGGCTCCGAGGAATACGCGAACGCGATCCTCAGCTTCAACCCGGACTGGATGAAGAAGGGCTACTTCTACCTCGTGGACGAGCCGACCAACGTGACGCTGCTCAACCAGATCAAGGCGCACGGGGAACGGCTGAGCACCACCTTCCCGACCTACCGGATGCTGTCCCCGTTCTTCACGAACATCGACCTCGACTCCATGGATGAGATCGAGTTCCTGCGGGAATACCTCGGCATCTGGTGCACCAAGGTCAACGCCTTCACGCCGCGTGAGTTCGCGGCCGTGTCGGGCACCCGCTTCATGACGACGGCCGCGCAGGACGAAAAGTACGGCACCTTCTCCGAGCGCATGGCCAAGGAGGTCGCCGACGGCGACGAGCTGTGGGTCTACTACTGCTGGGAGCCCGAGCAGCCCTACTGTAACTGGATGCTGA
>JAKSPU010000061.1 GCA_024404505.1 Clostridia bacterium | reverse complement strand
TCGTACAGCACGGCGTTCTTATACTGCACGCCGAACTCGTCGCCCATGTACCACACGGGGATGAAGGGCGCGTAGATGGCGGCGTAGCCGATCTTGATGCGGTTGCCGTTGACGTTGCGGGCTTGGTAATCGTGATTGGTGATGCAGTTGGTATAGTAGCGTCCGGTGCCGGATATGCGGCGGTTGGACTGGATACCCTGCGCGCCGAGTCCGGTGCCCTTTTCGATGGAGTTCATCATGCGCAGGATGCCGTCGGCGAAGAAGTTGACGGGCTTCTGGTACAGCTCTCCGCGGGACATGGAGTTGTACGCCAGCACGCCGTCCTGCTCACAGTCGAACACGGCGCGGCGGCGGTCGCTGCCGTCCTCGGACATGATCACGGGGTAGATCCCCTTATCGTTGAGGCGCTTGCGGATCTCGCCGTACACGGCGTAACCCGCGGTGAAGGGCTCGCAGTCGCAGCGGTAGCCGTCGGCTCCGGTGACCTCGATATTGGTCACGGCCTGATTGATGAACCACTCCTTGAATTCGGCGTTGGCCCAGTTGAAGGCCGCGTTGCCCCACGCCTCGCCGTTGAACCAGCCCGGATGCTCCTGCATGAGAGGCGCGGACTTCATGGTCCCCCACGTCACGATGTCGAGCAGGATGTAAACGCCCTTGGAATGTGCGTAGTCCACGAATTCCCTGACGATCTGCCAGCCCTCGTCCATATCGTTCGTGCCGGTGAGCGCCGGCTCGACGGTATGCGGGCCGACGTTGCCGTAGCCGTTGCCGCCCGCGCCGCGCTGATAGATGGGCACGAGCCAGATGACGTTCACACCGGCCGCGGCGTAGAAGTCGATGAGCTGACGGGAGCTCTGGAAGGTGCCGCCGATGGAGGCGGTATCGAGGCGGACCTCCACCATGATGGCGGAATCCAGCCATGCGGGGCTCATCAGCTTGCCGTCCTCATCGCAGGGGGCGAGCACGGTCTTACTGCCGCCCTCGTAGGAGAGCAGGCCGCTGTTGTCGATCTTATCCTTCGCGTAGGTGTAGGTCTTCGTCAGCGCGACGTCGACGAGCAGGTCGCCGTCGGAGCCGCCGCACGCCTGCGTGGCAAAGTAGTTGACAGCCGCCTTCATGGCCGCGGCGGAGCCGGCGGTCAGCGTGATCGCGCCGCTCTTCTCGTCCGCGGTGAAGGACCAGTCCATCGCCTCGCCGTCCAGCATCAGCGTGATGACCTTGCCCGTGCCGGATGCAGCCTCGGCGGGATGCGTGCCGTACTTTTCATCCATGACGGCGTACAGCCAATCGAGGTCGGCGCGGTTGGCTTCGGCCACGCCGTCCCCGAGGACGACGGTATATCCGGTCTTGCCGCCTTCAATGACGGCCAGCGTGGTTTTCGGCTCCATTTTCATTTCCTCCGGTTCGGTCGCGGGCGCCTCGGTCGGGGCTTCGGTCGGGGCCTCTGTGGGCGCGTCCGTCGGGTCGTCGGTCTGTGCCCCGGTCGGAGCGTCGGTTTCGGTCGGGTCCTTGCCGTCGTTGCAGCCGATCAGAACGGCGCAGAGCAGCAGCGCGAGGGTGAGGACCGCAAGGAGGCGGATGTACTTTCCCATGATGTCCCCCGCTTTGTATCAAAGGCTCTTCAGGTAACCGATGGACTTCTCGGCGCACTCCAGCGGGGTCAGTCCCATGCTCGGCTGGTCCTGCTCGACGATCAGCCAGCCGGCGCCGGCGTCCTCGGACGCCTTGATGATGGCAGGCATATCCTGCACGCCGTAACCGACGGGGCGGAACTCGAAGGGCTTCTCGTCCGACTTCTTCTCCTCGGACTTGATGCCGATCAGCTCGTACATATGCTCGGACTTGCCGCCGGCGTAGTCCTTGAGGTGGACGACGGGCGCACGGCCGGTGTACTTGCGGACGTAGGCCGCCGGCTCCTCGCCGCCGACGCGCACCCAGCAGGTGTCGAGCTCGGTCTTGAGCAGGTCCTCGGAGACGGTATCGTACAGCACCTCGAGGGCGTACTTGTCACCGATCTTCTGGAACTCGAAGTCGTGGTTGTGGTAGAGCAGGGTCATGCCGAGCTCCTTTGCAGCCTTGCCGAGCATGGCCGCGTTCTCGACGACCTTGGCAAAGCCGTCCGTGCCGGGGCGGCACTCGGGGGTCAGGTAGGGAATGGCCACGAACTGACAGCCGATCTCGGCGTAGTCCTTCAGCACGCCGGCAGGGTCGGCGACCATGTCGTAGTAGGGGACGTGCGCGGACAGCGGGACGAGTCCGATCTCCTCGCACATAGCCTTGATGTCGGCAGGCTTATAGCCGTACAGGCCGGCGAATTCAACGCCGTCATAGCCCATGGCCTTGATCTTTTCAAGCGCACCGCGCAGGTCGGCGGCGGCGTCATCTCTTACGGAATAAATCTGAATGGCGATCGGAAGCATAGCAGGTGTCCTCCCAGAAGTAGATTTGTAATGTTTTCCCGTTCAGCCCCCGGATGGGCCTTTTGCGGGTTTTATTGGTACTATTATAGCATAGCGCCACCGTGCGGTCAAGCGGTTTTGAACAAAAACACAATATTTTTGCAACGATTTTGGGCGGAGGGGTTGTCAGGGAGAGGGATGTATGATATAATAAATAATAATGATAAAAAATCCCGAAAGGATGCGTGAATATGAAAATCGAACTGACCAATCCGTGGGCGCTGACCGTCGTCCCGCACAAGGACGCCCGCTCTCTCGACACCATGAGCCTGACCGCCGCCGACGTCGCCGGACTCGGCGTGACCGTCCCCGCCTCCGTGCCCGGCAACTTCGAGCTTGATCTTGAGCGGGCGGGCATCATCCCCGACCCCTTCTTCGGCACGAACATCCTGTCCCTCCGCGACCTCGAGGACAGGCACCTGTTCTACGTCACGAGCTTTGACGCGCCCGACGGATACGACCCGGAGGCGGCGAATACCTATATCCATTTCGAGGGCGTGGACACGGCGTTCAACGCCTTTGTCAACGGTCAGTCGATCGGCGGCTGGGGGGATATGTACATGGCCTTCGACCTTGAGACCGGACCGCTCAAGCCGACGGGCAACGAGCTGCTCGTCCATATTTGGCCGACGATGATAGAGGCGCAGGAGGACTGGAACTACCTGCCCCCCGCGGTCGGCGCGTTCAAGTGGAATTACGCCTCCCTGCACATGAGGAAGGCACCGTCCTCCTTCGGCTGGGACATCATGTGCCGCGCGGTCTCCGGCGGCTTGTGGCGGCCCGTATGGCTGGAGGTCACGAAAAAGCCCCGCCTCGACGATTTCTTCCTTTATACCTACAACGTCAGCGCGGAGCATAAGTGGGCCGACCTCTGCCTGTACTATCACTTCACCACCGAGGACGAGCTGTGCAACGACTATGAGATCACGGTCGAGGGCAAGTGCGGCGGGTCTCACTTTGAGGCGCGGCAGGACGCGTGGCACATCTACGGCAACATCCAGTTCCACGCGGACAACGTCAAGCTCTGGTACCCGAAGAACGCGGGCGACCCGGATCTCTACGACGTGACCGTGAAGCTTTGGCGGCGCGGCGAGGTCGTGGACGAAAAGTCCATCCGCTTCGGCATCCGCACGGTGGAGCTTGACCGCACGTCCCTCATCGACGCGGACGGAAAGGGCGAGTTCCGCTTCCTCATCAACCACAAGCCCGTGTTCGTCATGGGCTCCAATTGGGTGCCGCTCGACGCCTTCCACTCCCGCGACGCCGAACGTCTGCCCACGGCTCTCAAGCTGCTCGACGAGGCGGGCTGCAACGCCGTCCGCTGCTGGGGCGGCAACGTCTACGAGGATCACGCCTTCTTCGACTACTGTGACGAGCACGGCATCATGGTCTGGCAGGACTTTGCGATGGGGTGCGCGCAGTACCCGGAGGACGCCTCGATACAGTCCGATCTCGGGGAGGAGGTCGAGTTCATCGTCCGCAAGCTGCGCAACCACCCGTCGCTCTGCCTGTGGGCGGGCGACAACGAGTGCGACTACTTCCGTCTGTTCTGCTACCCCTTCACCCGCGATCCGGGCGACAATATCCTGACGCGCAAGATCATCCCGGAGGTGCTGCGCATGGAGGACTTCACGCGGCCCTACCTGCCGTCCTCGCCGTTCGTGGACGAGGAAGCGTTCAAGGCGCGCGCGAACCGCATCTCCGAGGACCATCTGTGGGGCCCGCGCGACTACTTCAAGGGCGAGTTCTACCGCACCGCCTGCTGTCATTTCGCGTCCGAGACCGGCTATCACGGCTGTCCCGCGCCGGCGACGCTCAGGAAGTATATCCCCGCGGACGAGCTGTGGCCTATCTTCGATCAGGGCGACGACACCGACCCCTTCAAGGGCACGCCGCGCCCGTCGTGGCTGGTGCATCAGACCTCGATGGAGCCGAACGAGCAGAACAGCTTCGGCTACCGCATCCGCCTGATGACGAGTCAGGTGCGGAATATGTTCGTCGACGTCCCGCACGACCTCGACACTTACGCGAAAATGTCCCAGCTGTCGCAGGCCGAGGCGTTCAAGTACTTCATCGAGCGCTTCCGCACCGCGAAGTGGCAGAAGACGGGCATCATCTGGTGGAACGTCCTTGACGGCTGGCCGCAGGTCTCGGACGCCGTCGTCAACTACGACTTCACGCCCAAGCTGGCCTACTCCTTCATCCAGCGGGCGCAAAAGCCCATGCTGATGGCGTTCGGGGACAGGGAGGACGGCCTGTACGCCCTGCACGCCGTCAACGACAGTCAGACGCCCGTCACGCTTTCCTACCGCGTCACCGACGTTACCGCGACCGGCTCGAAGGAGGGAGAAGCGCTCCTGTGCGGCCGCGTGACCGTCCCCGCCGACGGGAACGTCATCGCCGCGAAGACGGATCTGTCCGCGCTTGAGGATCACGTCCTCTACGTCGAATGGACGGACGAAAACGGCACGCACGGCGAGTCCCACTTCATCGCGGAGCCGCAGCATCTTGACTACGCCGCCTACCTCGGCGCCCTGCACGCCTGCGGATTCGACACGTTCGTCGGTTTCGGGAACGGGAAGGATGAATAACGTATGAAATACTATCTCGGCATCGACATCGGCGGCACGAAATGTGCCGTCATCCACGGCGACGGGGACGGTCACGTCCTCTCCAAGCGCCGCTTCCCGACGACGGACTGCACGCAGACCGTCGCCGCCATCCTTGACACCGCCCGCGACATGATCGCGGAGGCCAAAAGGGCCGGACAGCCCGTTTCCGCCGTCGGCATCAGCTGCGGCAGCCCGATGGACTCCCGCCGGGGCATCATCAAGGAGCCGCCCAACCTCCCCGGCTGGGTCGACGTGCCGATCACGCGCCTTGTGACCGAGGCGACGGGCCTGCCCGCCTACCTCTGCAACGACGCCAACGCCTGCGCGCTGGCCGAATGGCAGTACGGCGCGGGCCGGGGCACGCGCAACATGATCTTCCTGACCTTCGGCACCGGTATGGGGGCAGGATTGATCCTCGACGGGCGCCTGTACGCGGGCACCAACGACAACGCCGGCGAGGTCGGGCATATTCGCCTCTCCGATTCGGAATCCGCTCCGGTCGGCTATCATAAGGCCGGCTCCTTTGAGGGCTTCTGCTCCGGCGGCGGACTTGCCCAGCTCGGGCAGATCTTTGCCGTCAAGGCTATTGCCGACGGGTGTTCCCCTGCCTACTGTCCCGACAAGACCTCGCTTCCCTCGGTGACAGCCAAGTCTGTTGCCGACGCGGCCCACGCGGGCGACCCGACCGCGATCGAGGTCTACCGCGCCTGCGGGCGGCGGCTCGGTCAGGCGCTGTCTGTCCTCGTGGACCTGTTCAATCCCGAACGCATCGTCATCGGATCGGTGTTCGCCCGCTCCGGTGACCTCCTGATCCCGGAGATGCGCCGCGTCATGGAGGCGGAATGTCTCCCCGATGCGCTCGCTGCCTGTGAGGTCGTCCCGGCTGCGCTGACCGAGTCCGTCGGCGACCTCGCCGCCCTGACCGTCGCGGTCATAAACGGCAAATGACAGTATGCCCACACAAACCGGCATGAGGTGAAGAAATGAAACATACGACACAGTCAAAAAGATCCCGTTTGTCCGCAGTCTTGCCCGCGGTTTTCTCCGCGGTCCTCTGCCTGACGCTCATGCTGCCCGCCTGCTCCCCGGGCGGCACGGACACCCCCACCGAGGCTCCCGGCACGCAGCCCGCATCGCCGGCGGAAAGCGGCACGCGGGACACGCCGTCCGGCACGTCCGCGCCGGAAACCGAGGAGCCGGAGCCGGAGACACTGCCTCCGGACCTTGAGGACGTCGACCTTTCGTTCGAGAAGGACTTCCTCTGCCTGCGCGTCGGGGAGACGGCAGCAGCCGCCTCCAACGCCGCCTCCGACAAGTACGCCGAAATGGACGAGCTCGTGCTGTACGCGGCCGGGGATCACGTCCTGTCCTACGCGGACGGGCAGGTCACGGCGGTGGGCGGCGGATGTGCGTTCCTGCAGCTCTCCAACCGCTACACGGGCAGGAATGCCCGGCTGCTGGTCCGCGTGATCGACCCCGCGCATGAGGAAACGTGCATCATCGGTGCGCCGATCTGGGACTACCGCTTCATGGACGAACGCCAGATGCAGTACCTCGCCGACGCGAACTTCAACGCCGTGTTCATGTCGCACGCGCCGGACGACGACATCCTGTCCTTCTTCCGGATGGCGGAGCCTTACGGCATCACGGTATATCCGCAGCTCGCAACGCCCGCTGTCGACGAGCTTTCGATGGACGACGACACGATCCGGGCCCGCATCGACGCTTTCAGGAAGTACGCCGCGTTCGGCGGCTTCAACCTGCGCGACGAGCCGTCCTACCGCTTCGACGACTACGCGCGCGTGGCGCAGTTCGTCTACGATTACGATCCCTCCCTGATCGCCATGATCAACTTCCTGCCCGACGCCGCGCGCACGACGCTGTACAATTACGGCTCCCGTCTGCACGACGACAGCTATAAGGGCATCCTGTCCTTTGACAATTACATCTTCCCGCCCGCCGCGGGCTCCGTGAGCGAGACGTGGCTGTTCCGCAACTTTGAGCTGTACCGGCAGGCGGGCATCGACAACCGCTGCCGGACGGCGTTCTACCTGCAGTCCATCGGCTCCGGGACGTACGGCTACCGCCGCCCGGACGA
Organism: Clostridia bacterium; assembly: GCA_024404505.1. Taxonomy (GTDB): domain Bacteria; phylum Bacillota; class Clostridia; order Oscillospirales; family CAG-272; genus CAMEON01. Next base: position 9,110 of record JAKSPU010000061.1, on the reverse strand, counting down.
GGGGACGATGTTCTACCACGCGATGGTCTCCCTTGCCTACGGCTGCACGATGATGCGCTACTTCTCCTACGTCACGCCCAACCTGACCGAGTACACCTCCGGCGTCATCGACTACAACGGCGATCCGACGGACCTGTACGACGTATCCGTCGAGCTGAACAGGCAGTACGCGTCGTTCGGCCTGTGGCTTATCCACGCGAACGCGGACGAGGTATACCACACGGGTGCCAAGCTCGACGGCGGCGCGGACTACCGCATCGTCCCGGACGATTACTGGATCGTCCCGCGCGACGCGGACGAGGCCAAGAAGCGCACGATACTGACGACCTTCACCGACCGCGCCTCGGGTCAGAATTACCTGATGGTGGTCAATAAGGACTTCGCGTCCGACGTCACGGTGACGTACACGCTGAAAAACGTCCCGTACCTGTACGAGGTGGACCCGGAGACAGGCTTCGCGTCTGAGATCGACGTCTCCGACGGCAGCCTGACCGTGTCGCTGGAGAAGGGACGCGCCCGCCTGTTCGTGCTGCCCGCCGGCAGGACCTACACGACGCCGAAGACCCCCTCTACCAATCTCACGGCCGACGCCTACGTGACCGTTTCCTCCGTTTCCGACGGCAGCGGCTCCTGCACCGAGTACCTGTACGACGGGCGCAGGGTGTCCGCCGACGGCTGCATGGGCTGGCAAGCCATGCAGGACACGGACGGCGCGTGGATATCGGTGGAATTCGACGACCTGACGACGCTCAACCGGATGGACCTCTACCCCGCCGGGAACGGTCCCGCCTGCGGCCGCTTCTTCCCCGCCTCGGCGGAGCTGCAGGTCGAGGACGGCGACGGCTGGCGCACGTTGGCGACGGTCAAAAAGCCCGAGGTCTGGGAGACCGGCGTGTCCGTGACCTTTGAGCCCGTCACCGCCCGGCGCGTCCGGCTCTTCATCCCGACGCTGTACCGCATGGCGGATTCCTACCGCTGCGAGATCGGCGAGCTGTGCCTCTTCAACGACGACGGCAGTCTGCCGGGACCCGAAAAGACCGATTGGAAGCCGCTCGAGGTCGAGCCCGGCGTGAACGTGGCGCTCGGCAAGAAGTGCTGCGATTACTCCTCGGTCCAGAACACCTTCGAGTGGCACGAGCACGAGGTCTACCTGACCGACGGCGACAACTCGCAGAAGGATTACTACGCCTACTCATCCGCGGCCTGCCGCAACGGCAACGCCAACGCGCACGAATACTTCATCCTCGATCTGGAAAACGTCTACCCCATCAACAAGATCGTCCTCTATCCGAACTTTGACGGCACCGGGTTCCCGCGCGCCTACACCGTGGAGGTGTCTGCCGACGGCGCCGAATGGACCGTGGTCCACGAGGTCAAGCGCTCCAAGGTCAACAAGGGCGAGGTCGTGACCATCGAGTTCGACACGCTGGAGGCCGCCTACATCAAGCTCGACGCCACCACGCTGACCCTCGAGGCCAACCCGGCCGCGCAGTACGTGCTGCAGATCGCCGAGCTGGAAGCCTATACGCCCGAGAAATAAAAGCCGTTCCTTCCGGGAGGTATATACGATGATGAACGAGACCGCGCTTCTCTCCTCTCTCCGCGCTTTGGCGGAAAAAACGCTGAACGACTGCACCCATATCAAAGCACTGGACTTTGAGCCGGAGCCGGCTCGCGTCCTGCTGCCCTCCGGCGACGAGAAATACTACGCGTTCTGGGTGCGGGACACCGCGATGATGGCGGAAAGCCACCTGATCCCGAATGCAGACCTGCGGCGCTACGTCGCCATGACCGCCGCCTACGGGCAGAACGGTCCCGACACGCGGTACCTCCTGAACGGGCTGCAGGTCCCTCCCTACGCCGTCACCGACCACATCAACTACAACGGAAAGCCCGTTTTCTTCCCCGGTATGTACCGGGACGGAGACGATCAGGGCGACGGTACGTACGGCTCCTACCCGCCGTTCTGCGACAACTATTACTTCATCACCATGACGGGGGACTATATCGCGCAATCCGGGGACAAGGCCATACTTGACGAGGTCTTCTCCGGCATGACGCTGCGCGACCGGCTCCGCCGGGCGATGGACGGCTACAACCTTGACCCGGAGACCGGCCTGTGCCGCAGCGAGCGCGACCGTTTCACGGTCAACTGGGGCTTCGTGGACAGCACGGCACAATCCGGGCAGCTGCTGTTCGCGTCCCTTCTGCGGATGAACGCCGCGCGGCACATGGAGACCCTCTGCCCCGGCGAGGGGTACGGCGCGCTGGCGGAGTCCCTCCGCGGCGCCATCCTGCGGACCTTCTACGACGAGGAGACCGGCTGGTTGTGGTCGTCCGACGACAGTGACCGTCAGCACGACGTATGGGGCACCGCCTACGCGGTGTATCTCGGCGTGCCCGACGAGGCCCGCGCCCGCCGGACCGCCCGCACGCTCGCGGACGCTTACGTGTCCGGACGGACGGGCGTGGACGGGTATATCCGCCACATCCCGATCGGCGAGGATTGGCAGCCCGGCGTGACCGCGTGGGCACGCTGCTCCGTCCCGATCGATTGGTATCAGAACGGCACCTTCTGGGCGACGCCGACCGGCTGGTACGCCTACGCGGTCAGCCTCTGCGACCGCGGACTCGGCCTGTCGATCCTGTCCGACTTCGTATCTCACACAAAGCGGTATGCCGACAAGGGCGCGCCGTTTGAGTGGATGCAGGCGGACAGCAAGGTATACAGCGGCTGTCTGTACGGCACCTCGGGCGTCCTGCCCTATGCCGGGCTGTGCCGCATACTCGAAAAAAGCATTGATGCAAAAGGAGATCCTCCCATGATCCCGCTGTATGAGAACCATCCCTCGCTCGCGGTCTGCAAGCAGCAGCTCGACGCGGCGCTGACCCTTCTTAACGATACCTTCGCCGCCGGCAAAAAGCTGCTGCTGTGCGGCAACGGCGGCTCCTCGGCCGACTGCGACCACATCGTCGGCGAGCTGTGCAAGGGCTTTTTGTCCCGCCGGCCGCTGTCCGGGTCTGCCTGCCGTGATTTCTCGCTCGCGCTGGGAGCTGACGACCCCGACCTCGCGCTGCTCTGCGGCAGCCTGCAGGGCGGTCTGCCCGCCGTGTCGCTGCCGTCGCAGACCGCGCTCGTCTCGGCGTTCTGCAATGACGTGGACGCCTCGCTCGTCTACGCCCAGCTCGTCTGGGCGGTCGGCAAGCCGGGCGACCTCTTATGGTGCCTGTCGACGTCCGGCAACTCAAAGAACGTCGTGCTGGCCGCCAAGGCGGCGCGGGCGAAGGGCATGAGAGTGCTGACCATGTGCGGAGAAAAGCCGTGCGTCCTCGACGCGCTCTCGGACGTTGTCATCCACGCCCCCGCGGCGGAAACGTACCGAATTCAAGAGTACCACCTGCCGATCTACCATTGGCTGTGCGCGGCAGTGGAGGAGAAATTCTTCGGCGGAGCCGATCGGTAACTGCCCGACCCGATGTAACGATCACCTGTTACACGGCTCGGGGGCGGGAGATCCATCTCACACGCCGAAGTGTCTCCCGCCCCCGCCGTACCAGCCCCCACCCACTCCTTGGCTGCGCCGCTGATCTGCAAAAACAAAATAATTCTTAAATAATAAAGGAGAACCACCATGAACGTCAACGATTATCTTTACTCTGAAAACGAAAAGCCCCTCGACAGAATCTGCCGTGACGGCGGCTTCACCTCCATCTTCCGCACCATCTGCTGCGTCGGCGACAGCCTGTCGTCCGGCGAGTTCGAGGCGACCGCCGCGGACGGCGGCACCCTCTACCTCGATATGTTCGAGTACAGCTGGGGGCAGTTCATCGGCCGTATGTGCGGCAGCACCGTCTACAACTTCTCCCGCGGCGGCATGACCGCCTCCGAATACTGCTCCGGCTGGGCCGAGGCTCAGGATTTCTGGAATCCCAAGTACGCGTCTCAGGCGTATATCATCGCGCTCGGCGTCAACGACATCCTGAACATGAGCCAGCCCGTCGGCACGATGGACGACGTATGCGACGAGGACTGGCACAAGAACAACACCGCCACCTTCGCCGGCTGGTACGGCCAGCTGATCCAGCGTCTGCGTGAGATCCGCCCCGACGCCAAGTTCTTCTTCATGACCATGTGCCGCGGCGGCTGGGTCGGTGACCGCGAGGACAAGATCGACGCCCACGCCGAGCTGCTCTACAAGATGGCGGAGCATTTCCCGAACAGCTACGTCATCGACCTGCGCAAGTACGGTCCCGTCCACGATGAGGCGTTCTGCAACGCGTTTTACATGGGCGGCCATCTCAACCCGATGGGCTACCGCTTCACCGCCGAGGAGGTCACGTCCTACATCGACTACATCATCCGCAAGAACCCCGAGGACTTCAAGCAGGTCGCCTTCATCGGCACGCCGTACAAAAAGTTGTAAACAATCTGTGAAGCCCGCAAGGATCGCGCCGGTTTTTGCGTTTGTTATAGTGAAGGCATCACCGCACAATGATGACGGTGCAGATGCGCCGCCAGAAATTTCGTCAGATGAAACAAAATTCCGCGCGTGCGGTGACTCCCGCACGAAGGAATTTTGTAAAATATGACGGAATTTATGCAAGCATATGTGCCGTCAAGGCGTCAGCCGTGCATTGTGCGGTGATGCCTAGAGGAAATTTCGTATAAGGAGACACCGCCGTGAAACGTCTGTTACCCGCCCTGCTCGTCCTCTGCCTGCTGCTTTCACTGACGCTGACCGGCTGCGGGCGCGCGCCGTCCGGCTTTGTCGGCAAGCGGGAGGTCGTCTATGACAACGACACGCCCTTCGTCTACGACGCGGACTACAAGACCTATGTGGAGAAACCCCGTCTCGGGGAGCATCCGGAGTATGCTTTTAACGAAGATCCGCTGCACACCCCCGGCCTCGCGGCGGATTCCGTCAGTGCGTACCGGCTGCATTTTGACGGTACCGGCATGACGGACGAGAATCTGGTGTGGCTGAAGAACAGATACCTTGACTTTACCGCCGATTTCGGCGCGAAGGTCATCCGCACTTCGACCGACAAGGACGGGGAGGCGGTGCTGTACTCCGTCTGGTGTGAGGAGGACAACCAACTCAGCTACGTGTTCCTCGGCAAGACAGCAGACGGTGCGCTGTACGTCAGAGATACCTTCCCGCTCGCGGACGTCACGACGGACGAGCGCAGCCTGCGCGACATGGGCGTGCTGGACAAGGATCTGCCCACCGCTCTGCTCGGCGACGCGCTGCCGTCCCGCTATCTGGCCGAGAACGTCGATCCCGCACGATTGATCAGGCGTACCGAAAGTGAATGTTTGATCTACGCCGAGCTTTGCGCGTCGCTGGGGCTTCCGCCGGTAAATGCCGCCCGACTGTCGGATCCGACCGTCAGGGACACCTACCGCTGTCTCGTGTCCTGCTCGTTCGGCGTCATGGTCCGCGACTCTGCCCCCCCGATCGACCTGCCCGCGCTGACGGACTCCTGTGAGGATGCCGTCGTCAGCTACGACCTTGTGGTATACGAGGACGGCACCGGCGCGCTGACCGTCGGCATCTACCAATGGAACAGGCGGGAGTACCCGCAGTATACGCTCGTGGAGGGCACCGCCCGCACGGCGTCCATCCCCGCCGACGAGATCACCGCCTTTGAAAGCCTGTTGACAGAATACGATTTCGACAACATCCCCACGTCCAACCCCGCCGAGCAGCCCGGTCTGGACGGATCCACGACTTATTTCTCCGACGGGCGGCATCTGATCGCACACTGGGAGCCGTCCCCGTATTTCGGCATCCGGCACTTCCGCGCGGCACTCGAGCGGATGGGCGCGGAGTATGGGACCGCAGCGGAAAAATGACTGACAAACCGGAGGCATCTTATGAATCTGAACGACTTTTTTGACGTGAATCCCGTGTATCTGGAGATGCTGGACACACTCGACACAGACGATTCCGGCACATCGAAATGCACGAAAAAGGCGCTGAAGGATATCCTCACCGAGTTTACCGACGCGTACCGCGACGAGCCGGACGGCATGGTCCAGGTATGGATGAGCGTATACAGGCTGGGCCTCCTCAACGGCTTTGCGGACGAGACCTCCGGCCGCGAGCTCCGGAAGCTGACGCCCGGGCGGGTGTCGGAGATCTTCGGCGCCGACGACGGCCGTTGCGTGCAGGAGGTGCTGACGGCACTGCTCGCGGAACATCCGCAAAAGCCGGAAAGCAAGGCGCGGACGCCGAAGGCCGCACAGCCTGCCGCCAAATGGGAGCCGGGCGACGTGTACGCCGTCCGGCTGGACGGGCCGGAGATTTGCGCACGCGGATTGGAGGGGAGATATGTCCTCTTTTACTGCATCGGGGACAGCGCGAGCTTTGCGAAGGGCAAAAACGTGTATATGCTGTTGAGCCGCAGCTGCGAGCTGCCCGCACTCCGGGCGGATATGTCGGAGTCGGCGGACTTTTTGCCGGCTGTGAAGCCGATGAAGAAGGGGACCGCTGTCTTTCCGGTCGGGCAGCTGCTGGAGGATTCAAACGAGAATAACTTTGTATACCGCTTCGTCATCACGAAGCCGTACCGGAAGGGTATACCCGGAGAGCCTGTTTTCTGCGGCAAATGCGACGTCACAACGCCCGGCAGCGAGACGATACCGCCGAGCGATATGTTCCACCCGATCCTTATGTGGAATATGCTGGACCATGAGATCGCGCACCAATACGACCTCTGCGTAAACAACTGGGGCATATTGAAATAATGAAGGAAAGGACCCACACCATGAACGTGCTTGCCATCGGCAACAGCTTCTCGCAGGACGCCGCGCGTTACCTGCACGGCATCGCGGCGGCGGACGGCACCGCTCTGACGGTCGTCAACCTCTACATCGGCGGCTGCTCGCTGGAGCGCCACCGGCAGAACCTCGAAGCGGACGCCCGCGCCTACTCGCTGGAATTCAACGGCGAGTCCACCGGCTTCGCCGTGTCCATCCGCGAGGCCCTCGCCGCCCGCAAATGGGACGTCGTGACCGTCCAGCAGGCGTCGCATTTCTCCAATAACTTCGTCACCTACGAGCCGGGCCTGTCCGCGCTGGCCGCCGCCGTGCGCGCAGCCTGCCCGGACGCAAAGCTCTTTGTCCACGAGACGTGGGCGTACGAGGAGGGCTCGTCCCGCCTCCGCGATATGATGCACTACGACACGCAGGACCGTATGTTCGCCGACGTGAAGGCCGCCTACGAAAAGGCCGCCGAGACCATCCACGCGGACGGCATGATCCGCGCGGGCGAGGCGTTCCAGACGCTCTTCCATTTGAATCTTAAACCCTACCAGCGTGACACGTTCCACGCGTCTCTCGGCCTCGGGCGGTACGTCCTCGGCCTGTTGTGGTACCGCACGCTGACGGGCCGCGCCGTCACCGGCAACGGGTTCCGCGCGTTCGACGAGGCGATCAGTGAGGACTATATCCGCCGCGTGCAGACCGTGGTCGACGCGATGTGAACACTTGAACCCGGCAGAAAGGAGCCGCACCATGAAAAAAGCATCCGTTCCGGCTCCCCTGCCGGACATTCCCTGCCCCGCCGCCGTCCGGGCGCTGCTCGACCTGTTCTCCGCGCACGGAGAGGGCGCGTACCTTGTCGGCGGCTGCGTCCGTGACGCGCTGATGGGCAAAGCGCCCCACGATTGGGACGTCGCCGTGACCACCGTGCCGGAAGACACGGAGGCGATCTGCGCGTCCGCCGGACTCGAGACCGTACCGACGGGCATCGCCCACGGGACCGTCACCGTGCTGGTGCCGGCCGATGACGCGTCCGCGCAGCGCGGCTCGTCCGCGCTGCGTATCCCGGTGGAATGTACCACCTGCCGCACCGAGGGCGGCTACTCCGACGGGCGGCACCCGGACGCGGTCGCGTTCACGGGACGCCTCGAGGACGACCTCTCCCGCCGCGACTTCACGGTCAACGCCATGGCCGCCGCGCCGGGTGCGGACGGGCAGTTCCGCGTGATCGACCTGTTCGGCGGTCAGCGCGACCTTGCCGATAAGGTCATCCGCTGCGTCGGCGACCCGGATACCCGCCTCTGCGAGGACGCGCTGCGCGTCCTGCGCGGCGTGCGCTTTTCCGTCAGGCTCGGCTTCGACCCGGAGCCTGAAACCAAAGCCGCGCTCGCGCGCTGTGCGCCGGGCCTCGCGCGCATCTCCCGCGAACGCGTCCGCGCCGAGCTGGAGGGCATCCTGACCGGCCCCGACCCCGACCGGGGCGTCCGGCTGATGGACGAGCTGGGGATAACGGCTTACGTGTTCCCTGCCGGGCTGTCCCCGTACAGTTCGGCGGCCACAAGCTCGGGAAGACTCGCGTCTCTCCCGGACTTCAAGACCCGCCTCGCCGCCCTTCTGTGGGGTCTGCCCCGCGCCGCACAGAACGAAAATCTCTCGTCGCTGCGCCTGTCGAACGATATCCGCCGGGCGGTCACGGAGATGCTGTCGTTTGACGTGTGTCCGTTTGAGCTGTCCCGGCGGTTTGCACGCGGGATGCGGCGGAAATTCGGAGCGCTTGCCGCCGACACGCTGCGCGTCCTCCGCGCGGTCACGCCCGCGTCCGACCCGAAGACCCGCCGTGAGCTCGGGCGGCTGATCTCGTACGTCCGCGCCTCCGAGGCCGCCGGGGACTGCGTGACGGTCGGGGACCTCGCGCTGAACGGCGACGATCTGCGCGCGCTCGGCGCGGCCCCCGGCAGGGACACCGGGCTCATGCTCGCGCGCCTGCTGGACGACGTCACCGAACGTCCGTCCGCCAATACGAAGCAAAGGCTGTCCGCGCTCGTGCGGCGTTATCTGACCGAACCGCTCCGATGAATAACCGCCTCCCCGCCGGGACATACTCTGTTCCGGCGGGAAACGGCGGGACGGAAAAAATCCCAACTATTTTTGAAAAACCTATTGACAAACCGTCGTGAATCTGCTATAATATCGCCTGTTCCCGATAATGCGGTATCGCCAAGCGGTAAGGCAACGGACTCTGACTCCGTCATTTCCTAGGTTCGAATCCTAGTACCGCAGCCAACAAAAAAACGTCTTTTGTCTACCAAGACAAGAGGCGTTTTTCTATTGAAAAGCAACGGAA
>JAKSPU010000060.1 GCA_024404505.1 Clostridia bacterium | reverse complement strand
GCACCGAGAAGTTCCAGGACCTCGTGCGGACCTTCTGCATGAATCCGCACGGCGTTGTGGTCAACGAGAATACCAACGGCATCGTGACCGTCAACGGCCACAGCTATGAGGACCCCGCCAAGCACACGAACAATACCAACTTCGCGCTGCTGGTCTCCAAGCATTTCTCGGAGCCGTTCCGGGACTCCAACGGCTACGGCGAGTCCATCGCTCGCCTGTCGAATATGCTCGGCGGCGGTGTGATGGTGCAGCGCTTCGGTGACCTGATCCGCGGTCAGCGGTCTACGCAGGCGCGGATAGACGAGGCTTTCATCGAGCCGACGCTCCGGGCCACACCCGGCGACCTGTCGCTGGTCATCCCCAAGCGCATCCTCGACGGCATCATCGAGATGATCTACGCGCTCGACAAGATCGCGCCCGGCACCGCCAACGACGACACGCTGCTTTACGGTGTGGAGGTCAAGTTCTACAACATGGAGGTCGCCATCGACAATACGCTCCAGACCTGCCACAAGGGCCTTTACGTCATCGGCGACTGCTCCGGCGTCACCCACTCGCTGTCCCACGCCTCCGCGTCCGGCGTGTTCGTCGCGCGGCATATCGCCGGGGAGATCGGGAACAGCTGATGTCTGACGTTCAAGGAATGTTTACAATTTTCTGCCCTTTGTTTGCAAGATTTGACCTTGTTTTTGCGTTGATATAGATAGGGGGCGTTGGATGTGATCCGCTCCGAAACTATCATCAGAGGTGACTGCCATGAAAAAGCTGTGCTGCCTTTTGCTCGTACTGCTCGCCGTCCTGACGCTCGGCGCGTGCCGCCCGATGGATACAGACCCGGAAATCAGGGCCGCGGTCGAGACGCTCATCGAAGGCATCCTGTCCGACGATGCCGATGCCATTCTCGGCGTGACGACCGCCATCAGCCGCAACGAAGCTGCGGACGCGCTGGCGCAGATGCGCGCCGTCTTCCTCGGTTCCGAAACGGAGGCACATACTCTTGCGGATTGTGAAATCACCCAGACGGAGGTCACAGCCGGAAAGCAGAACGGTTGGAAGTACCGCACGGTCACCTACTCCGTCAAGGTCAACTGGCGGCCGGAAACGTTTGTGCTGATCTGCACCGTCATGGAGCCTGACACGAGCAAGATCGCAAGGGTCGAGCTCACGCAGATGTCGCCCGGCACCGGCTCGCTGACGACCATGAAGGGCGCGAACGCGGTCCAGTGGCTGATGGTGATCCTGTGGGCGGCCACGCTGGCATTCATGGTCTGGATGTTCGTGGACTGCCTGCGCCATAAGATCCCGAAAAAGGTGTTTTGGGCGCTGGTCATCGCGCTCGGCACGGTGGGACTCACGTTCGCAATCACCGCGAACGGGACTCACTTCAGCTTCACCCTGCTCAACGTATTTGACCCCGGACGGCTGGAGATATGGGCCAACGGGAACAAACTGCTGAAATTCTATGTGCCGGTCGGCGCGATCCTGTACCTGATCCTGCGCAAACGGTTGATCACAAAGAGCGAAATGGCAGCCGCTGCGGAGGCGCAGGCACGGGCGGCTCTGGAAACTTTAGCCGTGCTGGATACGGCTGCAGGGGATACGGCGGAGTCAGCAAAAACGGAAAAGTTGACGGAGCCGGCAGAATCGGACGCATGTGAATAGATACAAGGAGATTACGTTATGCCGAAAAGGAAAGCAGCCGTTTTTCCGTGGATCGAGTTGATCCCGTTTGCCTTGTATGCTGCCGCCGCCATCTTTGCGGTGACCCCGAACAACGTCCTGTTCGAACATGGCTTGCGGGAAATGAGTTCCGTCACGATCATGCTCGCGCTGCTCGCGGCCGTTGTCTTCGCTGTGGTCGGCTTCATATATGCACGTTCTCTGAGCGGATGGAGGAAGACGACTACCGTTGTCCTGAGCATCCTTCACGCGGCGGTCATTGGCGTCGTCATTCTCGGAAGTGTGTTTTTGATCCTGCTAATACTGAACGGTCTGGTCTCGGTCTGACGCTGCATTTTGCGGCTTTGGGGTCCGCCGCCCGCAAAAAGCACTTGAATTTTTCTCCCGGATGGTGTATAATACAGGCACCGACAAAGAGAGGAGACATAATATCATGCATGACGAACTGACAAAGATCGATATAGATCAACTGAAGGCAGAGCTGGAGGAGCGGCGGCGCAAGGTCCCCGCGCTCCGCGACGAGGTCAAACGTACCAAGGAGTACGGTGACCTCTCCGAGAACGACGAGTACCGCTGCGCCAAGCGCGAGTACAACCGCAACAAGAGCCGGATGCGTTACCTTGAGAACATGATCGAGACGGCTGTGGTCATCAAGACCGATTCGGCAGCCGACCGCGTCGGCTTGTTCGACAAGGTCGACATCTTCTATCCCGAGGAGGAGGACGAGGACGAGCAGTACCGCACGGTCCGGTTGGTCACGACCCTCCGCAACGACGTCCTGACCGATAATATCTCCAAGGAATCGCCGTTCGGCAAGGCGCTGATGGGTCACAAGGTCGGCGAGACGGTGATCGTCCACGTGAACGAGAAGTACAGCTATCCCGTCAAAATCCTGAAGATCACCAAGGGCGAGGATGACCCCGACCTGAAGATATCGAGCTTTTGAATACAAAAAGGGAGCGGGCACAACGGTGCCCGCTCCCTTTTATTCTACGGCTTATCCGGTGACAGGTAGGTCTTGCCCACGTAGGCAGGGAAGCCGTCAAGACGGATGATATAGTATGTATCCGTTTCGCCGATGACGGTAACGGCCTCTCCCGATTTCAGATAGTCGATCACGTTGTCATCGCTGCCGAAGTCGGGTGTGGTGCGGACCTTCAGCGCCGCCGCCGTGACGTACATGGTTATCTCCCCGTATGCCGTCTGCGGGCCGAGCACCGCCAGCACGCTCTTCGTAAGCGTCGCGCTGTCCGTTTCCTGCGAGTAGCCGCTGTACCAATTCTCCGGCTCGGTGATGCGCGGTTTCTGACCGTCGGTGCCAAACTCGCGGATGTCAAATATCAGCTGCTCCGGGCCTGCCGTGTATGAGGACGCCGTGACGGTCATCCGCACCTCTGTATGCAGGCCGGATGACGTCAATACCTCCCAATCGTGCATATCCGGGTTTTTGACTTCAAAATACAGATTGCATTGTACGTCGGAAACGGTGATCTCCTGCGAGGCCGTGTCGTATCCGGCTGCGGTCAGCAGCCGGTCGATCAGACTGTCGGCCACCTCCCGCACGGTCACCCAGATGTATCTGTGCCCCATGGCGGCATCTACCTGCCAATTCGTCAGATCGCCGTATTCGGACGTCGGCAGCGGCATACGCCGCTGATCAATGGCGGGAAGCAGCGTCTTTTGCTGTTTCTCGGTCAGCGTGTTTCGCTTCTTGCTCTGCCGACCGTTCGCGCCGATCGCTTTGGCAAAGTACAGCTGATCGTTTATCAGCGTGACTACGTTGTCCGTGCCTGACGCGACGTAACCTGGCTCGATCCGCGAGGATCGGAACAGCCGGGCATTCCCGGACGCGGTATCCTTCGCCCATTTCTGCAACGTGGACTTTTCCGTTCCGTCTGCCTGCGGGTGAACGACGTACATCTCCTGCGTCGCATAGACGGCGTTGTCGATCTGCCGCCGCAGCACTTCAAGTGCCGACCGCACGATGCGGCCTTCTTCAGGCTCCTGCGGTATATACGGTTCGGTCACGGACTCAGTATCCGCTTCCGTCAAGATGCTTGTTACGGCCTCCGTCGCGGTGTCCGCGTCGGTAACGACGTCCGTATCCGGCAGGGTTTCCGCTTCGGTTTCCCGTTTCGTTACGACCGATCTATGCTCCGTTTCGGATATGACCGTGCTGCCCGGCTCCGAGCCGACCGGTTGTCCGTGACCGGCGTTCCGACCGATCAACAGGATCGCCAGATACACGCACAGTCCGACCGCCGCGCAGGCCGCTGCCGTGATCCAGCCGGAACTGAGCTGCCGCTCGCGGCGGGGCTTGCTTTTCGTCGGCCGGCTCTCCGCAAGTCCTCCCGCGTTTACTATTGACAGGTAAACGGTGTCCGCCTCTGCCAGCCATTCCTCACGGACGCTTTTCATGCTTTGTAAGGCATTGATCCCCTGCATACTGCTCCCTCCTTTCCCGTTACACCGTATATCCGCGCGATTCCAGAAACGCACGCAGCTTGCTGCGTGTCCGGTACAGGCGGGCTGCCATAGCGTTTTCACCGATCCCGTATTGCTTCGCCAGCGTTCCCGTCGGGACGGCGTACCAATACCGGAGCAGGAACACCGTTCGCTCCTCCCGGTCCAATCCCCCGAGGAACGTGTCCAGCAGGTCCGGCAGCTCGTCAGCCTGTCCGTCTGTCATCGGGATACAGTCCTCAAGCTCCGCGCATAAGCTGACCGTTTCGCCGCGCCGCCCCTGCGTATGGCTTTTACGCCATACGTCCAGTGACAGATTGCGCACGATGGACGCCACGTACAGACGGAGCGAGGCGGGGCGCTGCGGCGGTATGCTGTTCCATACCCGCAGCCATGTGTCGTTCACACATTCCTCTGCGTCCTCCGGCACGCCCGTGATCCGCTTGGCAATGGACATACAGTATGTCCCGTATTTCTGCGCGGCTTGCTCAAGCCCCGCCTGCTCCCGCCGGAACAGCCGGGCGATGATCTCCTCGTCCGACGGGTGCTGTCTGTTATCTTTCATGTTGGATCTCCTCCCGGTGCTGACTGTCTTTCATAAGGATAAGACGTGAAAGCAACGCTGTTATGACGGGACTTTTACTATTTTTTGAATTTTTGCCGGAATTCATCGGATTTCGGGTCTGCTTTGAAACAGAGAGGATCTGAAAAAGGAAAGGGGCTGCCTCACGTCTGTGAGACAGCCCCGGTATCCATGCCGGGTAAAGTCTTTGCGGGGAGTCCGGGAGGGCTTCCTTCGGGAAACGCCCGGCGCGGCTTTTACTTCTCCAGCGCCGCTCTCGTCTGCGCCATGACGAGCTTGTAGTAGATGCCGCGCTGATTCAGCAGCTCGAGGTGCGTGCCGAATTCGGCGATATGCCCGTGGTCGATGACGAGGATCTTGTCCGCGTTGCGGAGCGTGGACAGACGGTGAGCGATGGCGAAGGTCGTGCGGTTGGTGGTCAGCTGGTCGATGGCGTCCTGGATCTGCTTTTCCGTTTCGGTATCCAGAGCGGCGGTCGCCTCATCGAGGATAAGGATCGGCGGATTGTGGATCAGCGCGCGCGCGATGGCCACGCGCTGACGCTCGCCGCCGGACAGGGAGTATCCCTTCTCACCCACGATCGTGTTGTAGCCCTGCGGCAGATTCATGATGAAATCGTGCGCGTTGGCGGCACGGGCGGCGCGGATGACCTCGTCGTCCGTCGCGTAGGGCATCGCGTACCGGATGTTGTCGCGGACCGAGCCGGAGAACAGGTGCGTTTCCTGCAGCACCACGCCCATCTGGGAACGCAGCGACTGCTGACCGATCTCCTTGAGATTGACGCCGTCGATCTCGATGCTGCCCTCCGTGGGGTCGTACATACGCATGATGAGGTTGATCAGCGTGGACTTGCCGCAGCCGGAGTGACCGACGATGCCGATCATCTCGCCTGCCTTGACATCAAGGCTGACGTCGCGCAGGACCGGGTTGGAGGATTCGTAGCCGAAGGTGACGTGCTTTACGCTCACGTTGCCCTTGAGCGTGAAGTGCTGGGGCTTGGCGATATCCGAGACCTCGGGCTCCTCCTCGAGGATCTCCATGACCTTGCCGAAGGAGGTCGTGAAGGCGGAAATATTGCGGGGAATGGTCGTGATCTGCATCAGGGGCGCGTACAGGATGGACGCGTAGCTGTTGAACTGATTCAGCTCGCCGACGCCGAGGGTGCCGTTGAACAGCTGGACGTTTCCGTACCACATGATGAGGTAGGATCCGGACCGGAGCGCGAAACCGAGCAGCGGGAACACGGTATCGAACAGCTTGGCGTTCTTCTCATTCTGGCGTGCCTGTTGCGCGGTGCAGTCGGTGAACTCGTCCACGGCGGCTTTCTCGCGGCCGTAGGTCTTGATCACGCGGATACCGGAGAGCAGGTCCTGCAGCGTCTGGTTGGTGCGGCGGCCCTTCTGCCACGACTTGATGTTCAAGCGGCGCATCATACGCCGGAACGCAAGGATGAACAGGATGACGAAGGGGATGGGCAGGAAGATGAACAGGCTCATGTGCGTGCCCTGCTTCGCGTCGAGCGTGAGGACCAGCACGAGGCCCAGCACGAAGGACACGATCTGCCCGAAGTAGGAGGGCAGCAGGTTGGTCATGAAGTTCTGCACGACGGAGACGTCGTTGTTGATGCGGCCCATCAGGTCGCCCGTGGACTTTTTCTGCACGGAGGACATGGACAGCATCTGCACCTTTTCAAAGAGCAGCGTGCGAAGGAAGCGCGTGAAGCGGTTGCCGGACACGGCGGCCACACGGCTCTGCACGATGCCGAGGATCTGGGATATGACGGAGAAGCCGATGATGCCGCCGACGATCAGCAGCATATGCAGCTTCCAGTTTTCCTCGAACGGCTCGGGATTCACGCGGACGATGTACTCGTTGATCAGGATCTTCTGCAGCACGGGGACGACGTACTGGATGCCGAGCGACAGCACGGCGGTCAGCAGCGGGAACAGCATCATGAGGCGCAGACCCTTGGTCATGCCCCAGAGACGCTTGTAGGTCTCGGACTTGCTCTGGCAGAACGGGCAGATGTGCGTGTGCATGACGAACGGGCGTCCGCATTTCTGGCAGTACCGCTCCGGCTCGCTGCTGGAGAACACCTTGCCCGCGTTGCCCTTGGCCAGCTCTTCGCAGGCGTCGACCATGATCGCGTAGCGCGGCATATTCCGGCCGCTGATGAAGCGGCAGAGCCGTGTGGATACGCCGTCCACCTTGCCGAAGAACGCGCAGCAGCCGTACAGGGTCTCAACGGTGAAGTCGGACAGACGGGAGAAGTCCCATTTGGCTTCCAGCTTGCCTTCGTTGATCTTGTAGATGGACTTGTTCGTAAACACCATGCGTCCGTCCACACGCGTCTGGAACTCGATATCGAAGGGGAGGCAGTAGAGGATGCGCTCGTCTTCGCCGGCAGCGGCGTCGAACGCGGCCTTGTCGGCGGGGGACAGATCAAACAGCAGTTTCATGACGTCAGCTCCTCTCCGTCAGAGGTAGATCTCCACCTTCTTGTAGCTGGACTTGTCCAGCTTGGCGGGATCCTCGATGGTGAAGCAGTTGCCGTCGATGTCGTACATGAACACCCGGCCGTCCTCCAGCGTGCGGATGGAAGAGGCGGGGTTGGACATGATGAACTCGACACGTCCCGCGCTCGTGGTCACGTCCCAATAGCAGTAGCCGAACTTCTCCGAGAAGGAGTGGATCTTTCGGATCGCGGGCGTGAAGTAGCGGCGGCCCAGCTCGTCCTCGATCAGGGCGGCAGCCTCACCGGCCGACGGCACGCGGAAGTCGGACAGACGGCGGATCATGCCGATCTCGTCGCCGCGTCCGCCCATGCGGGTGTCCGGCTGACGGATGGAGATGAATTCCTCCGGCGAGGAGATCGGGAATGCGCGCACCGGGACGATGCGCTCGAAGAACTCGACCTTGCCGTCGGGCTGGGTGACCTCCAGCGAGATCAGGCCGCCGGAGGATTTGGTGAATTTCGCGTTGTCAGGGGTCAGATCAATGGATATGCGGTGAGCAAACAGATCCTTTTCGGTTGCCTGCGCGGCCTCCTCGGGTGTCTGCACCGTGGTTTTCGTTTCAGCCATGATTGTAACCATCCTTCCTTTTTCGGTGATCCGTGTTCGTTATTCGCCCTTCATGACCTTGAGCAGCTGCTCGTTCTGGAGGGTCCAGAGGCGGTAGTAGATACCCTTCTTTTCCATCAGCTCTTCAGCCGTGCCCATCTCGGACAGCTCGCCGTTGTCGATCGCCATGAGGTAGTCGCAGTTCTTGAGCGTGGACAGGCGGTGCGCGATGGAAATGGTCGTTTTGTCGGCGCTCACACGGTCGATGGCCTCGGATATCAGACGCTCGGTCTCGGTATCCATGGCGGCGGTTGCCTCGTCGAGGATCAGGAGGGAGGGATTGAGCAGGAGCGCGCGCGCGATGGAGATGCGCTGGCGCTCACCGCCGGACAGGGAACGGCTGCCGATGCCGACGGTCGTCTCGTATCCCTCGGGCAGCGCGAGAATGAAATCGTGGGCGTTGGCTGCCTTGGCGGCGGCCACGACCTCGTCCATGGTCGCGTCGGGGCGGGCATAACGGATGTTGTCCGCGATGGTGCCGCGGAAGATGTACACCTCCTGCGACACGATGGCCACGTTCTTACGCAAAGAATCCATGCCGATCTTCTTGATGTCCACCCCGTCTATGGTGATGGAGCCGCTGACCACGTCGTACATACGGGTGATCAGGTTGGCGATCGTGGACTTGCCGGAGCCGGTGTGACCGACCAGCCCCACGTGGTCGCCCTCGCGGATCGTGAAATTGATGTCCTTGAGGATGGGCCGGTTGGGATTATAGTGGAAGCAGACGTGATCGAAGGTGATCTCGCCCCGGAAGGAATCCATCTGAACGGGGTCGGGCGCCTCGACCACCTCGGGGGTCATGTCCATGATCTCGAACATACGCACCGCGCAGTTCATCACGTCCGTGACCTGGTTCGTGAAGTTGGTGAAGAAGCTGATCGGGCCGAAGATCATACCGGTATAGCCGATATAGGTGGTCAATTCACCGTAGGTCATGCGGCCGTCGATGACCATGAGACCGCCGGGGCCCCACATGGCGTGGCAGATGCCGCTGATCATCAGACCGATGATGGGGAAGATCCACAGCGAGATCTCGTTGACCTTGAGGTTGGCCTTGTACAGCTTGGAGGAGTAGTCAAAGAAGCGCTTGGTCTCGGCGTCCTCCTTGGCGAACGCCTTGACGACGCGGATACCGGAGAGGGAGTCGTTCATCATCGCGTTCATGGAGGACGAGCGGCGCCACTGCGAGGAGTACGCGCGCCACAGCTTGGGCAGCGCGAACTTGACCATCAGCACGATGAAGGGGATGGGCGCGAACAGGAGCAGCGTCAGCTTCCAGTTGATGGCGAACAGCACGACGGACAGCACGACGTAGGACAGTGCGGACGTGATGAAGTACGGTACGCCGTCGATGAAGAAGCCGCGGACGCGCTCGGCGTCGTAGTTGACGCGGTTGATCAGCCGGCCGGTGGGATTCTGGTTGAAGTAGGAAAGCGACAGCCGCTGCATGGCGCGGAAGACGTCGTTCTTCATGTTGCGGACCACGCGCGTGGAGAGGTATGCGTTGGCGCGGTTCTGGATGACGCCGATCAGCAGTGACAGGACCGCCATGCCGATCAGAACGCCGACCCAGACGTAGACGTACTTCAGCTCGTGCATATCGCCTGCCGGGTCGATGACACGGTCGTACAGGATCTGGCCGCTGACGATGGGTGTCAGGATAGAGACAGCCGTCGAGGCGAGCAAACACAGGAGGATGACGATGAGCTGCGGCTTAAAGCAGCTGAAGTAGCCGAGCAGGCGGTTCATCACGCCTTTTTTGTTGACGCAGGTTTCGCAGACCTTGCTCCGCATATCGCGGTAGGGGCGGCCGCACTTGGGGCAGACGCGGTTGAACTGCTCGAAGATCTGGTCGTCTGCCTTGACCTCATCGCCCCTGCCGAGGCGGTCCCAGAGTGAGGTGAAGGCGAGCAGTTTGAGCTTGCAGGTGTTGGTGCAGTAGCCCAGCACCACGGTCGAGCCGCCCATGGACCACTCGCGGACGACGTTCCGGTACTCGTCGTCGGACATTTCGCCCTGCTCGGGCTTTAGGTCGTCGGGCGCGTGAAGGTGTGCCTGCAGCCGGTTGGAGGTCGCGTAGTTGTCGATGTAGGGCTCCGTGAGCCGGTCGAGCGGGCAGACGTCGTAAACGGATCCGTCGGAGGTCAGGCGGATGATCGCTCCTTCAGACTTGGAGAAAATCAGCCACATCTCCCCGTAATCACCGGACAGATTCAGATCCAGCCGCAGGGCCATGTCAAGCACCGCGGGATCTACCTCGTGTGAAGTCAGGACGGCCTGTGCGCCGGCTGACAGCTTGTCGAGCGGTAAAATGGGAATCACTCCTTTCCATAGTTGCCATCTTCTGTAAAGGTGTGCCGATATCAATAGTTTCCGATTTGAGGACAGTGTGTGCGTGACCGGGAGAGAGACTTCCCGATTCACGCAAATCATACCACTTTTTCCGAAAAAAGCAACCCCTTTTCCGAAACTTTTGTATTTTTGGAAACCGCGCCAAAACCTTTCCCGGATTGAAAGGCTTTTGCACGTTTTTCACAATAACGACACGAAAAGTCTGTATAACCTGTCTAACCGTAAAAAACGGCTCCAAACGGAGGGTAAAACATGATTGCGGGTTGTCAGGGGGGGCCTCCGCCGGAGGGGACCGGCGGCCCGGACGGAAGGGAAGAATCGCCGTCCGACAAGGAAAACACGGCGTCATGCGGATTTGCGTATAAATGTACGAATAATGTCATTTTGATTGAGTGCATCTTGTTGGAATTGCCGCTTGCAATTGTGATGGTTTCGTGATACAATATAAACGATGTGGTCCCGGCGGGATTGTATCCATTCCGGCCCGCAGTCATACAGATGTCTCCGATATAGATTCGATGAAATGGTCCGAATGTTTCTACCGCACACCTCAGCTGCGACTATTGGTGATATTCCGAAACTCACGTTCAGAACAAGCAGAGCAAGTACGATCCTGTGCGTTGGCTGAACGGCTTTGTCATTCTGGCGTTTCGGGAGCGGTACGGCTTTTTTTGAATCAACGGATGGCATCGGAGCCGTCTTTTTCTTTTTTTCAGGTGCCGTGCCTCACCCCGGGGCTGCACATAAATATGATGTCCAAAATATTTTATTAAGGAGAAAAGACATGAAAAAGTTCCTCGCTCTGTTCCTCGTAGCCGTCATGACGCTCGGCTGCATGACCATGTTCGCTTCCTGCGGTGACAACACCGACGGTAAGGGCATGACCGAGTCCCCCCTGCCCGCTCCCGAGATCAAGGGCACTGTCGAGATCCCCGCTGAGTTCAAGATCGGCTTCATCTTCCTGCACGATGAGAACTCCACCTACGACGCAAACTTCATCAACGCTGCCAACGCCGTCAAGAAGGCTCTGAACCTCTCCGACGATCAGGTCATCATGAAGAAGAACATCGCCGAGTCCGATGACTGCTACAACGCCGCCATCGAGCTGGCCGACAAGGGCTGCAAGGTCGTCTTCGCCGACTCCTTCGGTCACGAGTCCTTCATGCTGCAGGCTGCTCAGGCCCGCCCCGACACCGAGTTCTGCCATGCAACCGGTACCCTCGCTCACACCGCAGGTGTGCCTAACTACCACAACGCCTTCGCCAACATCTACGAGGGCCGTTACCTCGCCGGTATCGTCGCAGGTCTCAAGCTCAACGAGATGATCGAGAACGGTACGATCACCGCCGACAAGGCCGTGATGGGTTACGTCGGCGCCTTCACCTACGCCGAGGTTATCTCCGGTCTGACCTCTACCTATCTGGGTGCCAAGTCCGTCTGCCCCTCCGTCACCATGAAGGTCCAGTTCACCGGTTCCTGGTACGCTGAGGACCTCGAGCAGGAGGCTGCTACCGCCCTCATCAACGCCGGTGCCGTCCTCATGAGCCAGCACGCTGACTCCATGGGCGCCCCCTCCGCCTGCGAGATCGCCGGTGTTCCCGATGTTTCCTACAACGGTTCCACCTTTGACGCCTGCCCCGAGACCTTCCTCGTTTCCTCCGCTATCAACTGGGCTCCTTATTTCCAGCTGATCATCGAGTCCGCCGTCAAGGGCGAGGCTATTCCCGCCGACTGGTGCGGCGGTATCAAGGAGGGTTCCGTCGTGCTGTCCGGTATCAACGAGGACGCCGCTGCCGAGGGTTCTCTGAAGGCTGTTGAGGATGCCATCGCCGAGTTCAAGGCCGGCACGCTCCACGTCTTCGATACCTCCAAGGACAACTTCATCACCGTCAACGGTCAGAAGCTCACCACCTACATGGCTGACGTCAACACCGACGCCAACTATGAGAAGGATACCGAGGCTATCAAGAACGGTTACTTCGCAGAGTCCGAGTACCGCTCCGCTCCTTACTTCGATCTCACCATCGACGGTATCGAGTTCCTGAACTCCAAGTTCTGATCATATACCCGCATAAAGCCGGGGCAATAAAATGCCCCGGCTTTGGGTTTTTGAAGCCGTACATGATCCCGCAGAGGCCGTACCCCGCCCCTGCGGGATGATGCTTGATTTCAAAAATCGAGACGTTCAAAATATAAGGAGGTCACACAGAGTGAACGAAACGCTTGCGCTTGAATTGAAGCACATCACGAAACGCTTCGGCACCAAGGTCGTGGCAAACAAGGACGTCAACCTTGACGTCCGTCACGGCGAGATCCTCGCTATCCTTGGCGAGAACGGAAGCGGTAAAACGACCCTGATGAATATGATCGCCGGCATCTACTTCCCGGATGAGGGAGAGATCCTGGTGGAGGGGGAGAAGGTCAGCATCGCTTCCCCGAAGGACGCATTCAAATACCGGATCGGCATGATCCACCAGCACTTCAAGCTGGTCGACGTTTTCACCTCGACCGAGAACATCGTGCTGGGCATTGAGGACGGCAACAAGTATGACCTGAAGGCCGCCGCCGCGCGCGTGTCGGAGATCTCCTCCAAATACGGCTTCGAGATCGACCCCGAGAAGAAGATCTACGAGATGTCCGTATCCGAGAAGCAGACCGTGGAGATCGTCAAGGTGCTGTACCGCGGCGCCGATATCCTCATTCTGGACGAGCCTACCGCCGTGCTGACGCCGCAGGAGACCGCCAAGCTGTTCGCAGTCCTCCGCCGCATGAAGGAGGACGGCAAGTCCATCATCATCATCACGCACAAGATGCACGAGGTGCTGTCTATCTCCGACCGCGTGACCATCCTGCACAAGGGTGCCAACGTCGGCACGGTCGAGACGAAGAACACCACCGAGGCTGAGCTGACCGAGCTGATGGTCGGAAAGAAGATCGCATTAAATATTGAAAGAAGCGAGCCGCTCAACATCTGCGACCGCCTCACGGTCAAGGACCTCAGCCTCGTCAACAAGGAAGGCATCACGCTGCTCGACAACATCAGCTTCGCGGTGAAGGCGGGCGAGATCCTCGGCGTGGCAGGCATCGCCGGCTCCGGCCAGCGCGAGCTGCTGGAGGCGATCGCGGGTCTGCAGCACTTCCAGAACGGTGAGATCATCTACAAGAACCCCAAGAACGACAAGGACGTGAATCTGCGCGATAAGTCGCCTATCCAGATCCGCGACCTCGGCGTCCGTCTTTCCTTCGTGCCGGAGGACCGCCTCGGCATGGGCCTTGTGGCCAATATGGACATCGTCGATAACATGATGCTCCGCAGCTACCGCAAGGGTAAGTCCGTGTTCGTCGACCGTCTGCCTCCCAAGGAGCTGGCTGAGCGCATCATCGCCAGCCTCGAGGTCGTGACGCCCGGTACGAGCACGCCCGTCCGCCGTCTGTCCGGCGGTAACGTGCAGAAGCTGCTGGTCGGCCGTGAGTTGAGCGCGGGTCCTGCCGTGCTGATGGCCGCCTACCCTGTGCGCGGTCTGGACATCAACTCGTCCTATACGATCTATAACCTGCTCAACGAGCAGAAGCGCAGCGGCGTCGCCGTCATCTTCGTCGGTGAGGACCTCGACGTGCTGCTGGAGCTTTCCGACCGCATCATGGTCATCAACGGCGGTAAGATCACCGGCGTCGTCGACGCCCGCAAGGTGACCAAGGAGGAGGTCGGCAAGCTGATGACGGCTGACGTCACCGCCGCACCGGCCGAGCCCGTTGAGACCACCGAGACCACCGAGAACGCCGAGACCGCCGAAATCGCTCGGGAAGGAGGCAGCAACGATGAAAAATCCGAAGAATAAAGAGCAGAACGCCGAGGTCCGCGAGCCGTTGATCCATATCACCAAGCGTGATATGTCGACGGTCAAGCGCTCGATCACGGTCCGCGCGATCGCCATTCTGGCCGCCCTCGTGCTTGCCGGAATCGCCACCATGCTGCTGACCAAGAATAACCCGATCAAGGTCTACGCCTCCTTCTTTGAGGGTGCGTTCGGCTCCTCCACGCAGGTCTGGAGTACGATGAAGAATCTGGCACTTCTGCTGGGTATTTCTCTGGCCATCACCCCCGCGTACAGGATGCGCTTCTGGAACACGGGCGCCGAGGGTCAGGTCCTGATCGGCTGTCTGGCTACCGCCTTCATGATGTGGAAGTTCAACACCTCCATCGAATCCGGCTCCATGCCCGAATGGCTGCTGATCCTGCTCATGCTGGTCGTCGCCGTCGTCTCCGGTATCATCTGGGGCGTGATCCCCGCCATCTTCAAGGCGCAGTGGGGCACCAACGAGACGCTGTTCACCCTGATGATGAACTACGTCGCCATCCAGCTGATCGAGTATTTCCTCAAGGTCGCAGACCGGTCCGGCTCCAACACGGTCGGCCCGACCATCCTCCGGCACGGTTGGCTGCCCGAGTTCGGCATCAGCCGTTACCTGATCGGCATCATCGTCGTGGCTCTGTTGACGGTATTCATGTATATCTACCTCCGCTACTCCAAGCACGGCTATGAGATCGCCGTCGTGGGCGAAAGTGAGAATACCGCACGCTACATCGGTATCAGCGTCAAGAAGGTCATCATCCGCACCATGGCTCTGTCCGGTGCTCTATGCGGCCTGATGGGCTTCCTGATCGTCGCCGGCAATACCCACTCCATCGACCCCGATCTGGTCGCGGGCCGCGGCTTCACCGCCATCATGGTGTCGTGGCTGGCCAAGTTCAACCCGCTGTATATGCTCCTTACCTCGTTCCTGCTCGTATTCCTGAGTCAGGGTGCCACCGAGGTGTCCACCAGCTTCGGCCTGAACGACGACTACTCGGAGATCGTGACCGGTATCATCCTGTTCTTCATCATCGGCTGTGAGTTCTTCCTGAACTATGAGGTTCATATCAACCGCAGCCGCCTTGCCGCCATTTTCGGCAGAAAACCCGCCGCTGACGAGGCAGAAAAGGAGGCAGAGTAATGGCATTCAATCTTGTTCCGATCATTCACCGCGCCATCATGGTGGGTACGCCGCTGCTGTTCGGCTCTACCGGTGAGATCCTGACCGAGAAGTCGGGTCACCTGAACCTCGGTACCCCCGGTATCATGTATATCGGCGCCATCACGGGCGTCATGGGCGCCTTCTTCTACCAGCAGGCCGTGGGCGTTGCTCACCTCAATCCTGTACTGATCCTGATCATCCCCATGCTGAGCTGCCTGCTCGGCTCGCTGCTCGCATCCCTTCTGTACTGCTTCCTGACCGTGACCCTGCACGCTAACCAGAACGTGACCGGTCTTGCCCTGACTACCTTCGGTGTGGGCTTCGGCAACTTCTTCGGCGGCTCGCTGGTCCGCATCGTCAACAAGGGTCAGGCAATGACCTCCACCTCCATCGCGCTCACCAAGTTTGCCAAGGTGTATAAGACGACGCTGCCCTTTGCCGATAAGCTCGGCTGGTTCGGCGAGCTTTTCCTGAACTACGGCTTCCTCGTCTATCTGGCTATCGTCGCGGCTGTCGTGGTCTCGATCTTCCTCAAGCGCACCCGTTCCGGCCTCTACCTGCGTGCCGTGGGCGAGAACCCGGCTACCGCGGACGCCGCCGGCATCAACGTCACCAAGTACCGGTACCTTTCCACCTGCATCGGCGGGATGATCGCCGGTCTCGGCGGTCTGTACTACATCATGGACTATACCAACGGCGTCTGGTCCAATGACGGCTTCGGCGACCGCGGCTGGCTGGCCATCGCACTCGTCATCTTTGCTGTCTGGAAGCCCCTGCGCGGCATTATCGGCTCGTACCTGTTCGGCGCGCTGTACATCCTGTTCGCGTACGTCCACGTCAGCATGGAGTTTCAGCCTCTGCTCCAGATGCTGCCGTACGTCGTGACGATCATCGTGCTGATCATCACCAGCATTCAGGACAAGCGGGAGGCACAACCGCCCGCAGGCCTCGGTCTGAACTACTATCGGGAAGACCGATGACACTTCTTGCGCGTCTTACACGTTTGACGTTTTGATCGACACGATCGACCCGCTTTTTACCGCCCGCTTCCGGAAGGAAACGGGCGGTTTTCCATTAAACGGCAGGCATTTCCAATAAACGGGAACCGCGAAAAATAAATGAAAAACTTTCCCAAAACCTCTTGACAAGAGGGAGAGGAAGTG
>JAKSPU010000006.1 GCA_024404505.1 Clostridia bacterium | reverse complement strand
CAAGAAAGGTGGAAATACTCCTATGACCTACAACAAGAAGACCATCGAAGACATCGCGGTCGCCGGCAAGAGGGTGCTGGTCCGCTGCGACTTCAACGTCCCCGTGAAGGACGGTGTCATCACCTCCGACAAGCGCATCGTCGAGGCACTCCCTACCATCAAGTACCTCAAGGCACAGGGTGCCATGGTCATCCTCTGCTCCCACATGGGCAAGCCCCACAACGTCTTTGACGCCAAGCTGAAGCTCGACAAGAAGGAGATCGCCAAGATCGACGCTCTGCCCGAGGAGGAGCGCGAGGCCGCTACCGCCGCCGCTCTTGAGAAGGCAAAGAAGGATGTCAAGAAGCTCTCCCTGCAGATCGTCGCGGACAAGCTCAACGAGCTGCTCGGCGGCGGCGTCGTGTTCGCCAACGATACCGTCGGCGAGGACGCCAAGGCCAAGGTCGCCGCTATGAAGCCCGGCGATATCGTCCTGCTTGAGAACACCCGCTTCACCGCCCGCGAGGAGAAGAACGATCCCGAGTTCTCCAAGGAGCTGGCATCTCTCGCCGAGATCTTCGTCAACGACGCCTTCGGCACCGCTCACCGCGCTCACGCCTCCACCGCGGGTGTGACCCAGCACGCCGGTCTGCCGGCTGTCTGCGGCTACCTGATCCAGAAGGAGATCTCCGTCATGGGTAAGGCTCTCGCCGATCCCGAGCGTCCCTTCGTCGCCATCCTCGGCGGCGCCAAGGTCTCCGACAAGCTCAACGTCATCTCCAACCTGCTGACCAAGGTCGACACCCTGATCATCGGCGGCGGTATGGCGTACACCTTCCTCGCAGCCAAGGGCTACACCGTCGGTCAGTCCCTGCTCGACACCGAGAAGATCGACTACTGCAAGGATATGATGGCCAAGGCTGAGGCAAACGGCGTCAAGCTGCTCCTGCCCGTCGATACCACCATTGCCGCTTCCTTCCCGAACCCCATCGACGGCCCGATCGAGGTTTCCGTCGTGGATTCCGACAAGATCCCGGACGATATGCAGGGTCTTGACATCGGCCCCAAGACCATGGAGCTGTATGCAGAGGCTGCCAAGAGCGCCAAGACCGTGGTCTGGAACGGCCCGATGGGCGTGTTCGAGAACCCCACTCTCGCCAAGGGCACCATTGCCGTGGCCGAGGCTCTGGCTGAGTCCGACGCCATCTCCATCGTCGGCGGCGGTGACTCCGCAGCCGCCTGCGAGCAGCTCGGCTTCGCAGACCGCATCACCCACATCTCCACCGGCGGCGGCGCTTCTCTCGAGTTCCTCGAGGGCAAGGACCTGCCCGGTATCTCCTGCCTCGCCGACGCGACCCGCAAGATCGTGATCGCCGGCAACTGGAAGATGAACTTCACTCCCTCCGAGGCCACTGCTTTCATCAACGAGATCAAGCCCATGGTCGCCGGCAAGGACAATTGTGACATCGTCTTCTGCGCTCCCTACGTGACCATCGCCGCCGCGCAGGCTGCTGCCGCAGGCTCCAACATCAAGATCGGCGCCGAGAACGTCCACTTTGCGGACAAGGGCGCGTACACCGGTGAGGTATCCGCCAAGATGCTGACCGAGTGCGGCGTCAAGTACGTCATCATCGGCCACTCCGAGCGCCGCCAGTACTTCGGTGAGACCGACGAGACCGTCAACAAGCGCGTCAAGGCTGCTCTGGCTGCCGGTATGACCGTTATCCTGTGCCTCGGTGAGGTCAAGGAGCAGAGACTGTCCGGCATCACCAAGGAAGTCGTTTCCATGCAGACCAAGCTGGATCTCGCCGGCGTGACCGCCGAGGAGATGAAGCGCGTGATCATCGCCTATGAGCCCGTGTGGGCCATCGGCACCGGCCTGACCGCTACGCCCGAGCAGGCTGACGAGACCTGCGGCCAGATCCGCGACGCTCTCGTCGAGCTGTACGGCAAGGAGGTCGCCGACCTGACGACTATCCAGTACGGCGGCTCCATGAACGACAAGAACGCGGCTGAGCTGCTCTCCAAGCCCAACGTGGACGGCGGCCTGATCGGCGGCGCCTCCCTCGTTCCCGCCAAGTTCACGGCTATCGTCGACGCTGCACAGTAAGGATGCGCATCCCGGGGCTTTGCCCCGGACCCCACCGGAGGAACTTCCCACAAGAAGTTCCTCCGGCCTCTTCAAGAACTTTAAAAAGGATATAATATGGCAAAATACAGACAGGGCCGCATCAACGAAGAAATGTACAAGGAAGCCGCGCAGATCATGCGCACGGTGAAGGACCCCCGCATCAGCGGCGCGTTCGTCAGCGTGACCGGCGTCGAGGTCACCCCCGATCTCAAGTACGCGAAGATCTTCTACTCCCACCTGCACGGTGAGCCTAAGGAGATCGCCAAGGGCCTCAAGGCCGCGAACGGCTACTTCCGCACCCAGCTCGCAAAGAATCTGAATCTGCGCGTCACGCCCGAGCTGACCTTCGTCGAGGACAGCTCCATCGCCTACGGCGCGAAGATCGAGAAGATCATCAGCGGGTTCACGTATACGACGCAGCCGGAGGACGAGACGGCAGAAGAAGAAAAAGACGAAGCTGACAACAGTGGAAGCGAAAGTGAAAACGAATGACCGGATCACGTGAAACGTGATCATGAAAAGGCTGCCGGAAAGGCAGCCTTTTTTCATATATCCCGGCGTCGGGTGAATAAAGACCCCCGATCCTGTCCATGATGAGATCGTAGCCGCAAGGCGTCATCACATACCGGATACAGGGGGATTTTTTTCATGCCGAGACGTTTTTATCCTGCGCTGGCCGCGCTGCTGGTCATTCTCATGGCGCTGAGCTTTCTGCCCGTCCACGGGGAAGCGGACATCTACGACACCGTGGTGAGGCTGCACGTCCTCGCCAATTCCGACAGCGACGAGGATCAGGCACTCAAGCTCAAGGTCCGCGACGCGGTGCTGGCGGTCACCGCCGACGGGCTGACCGGGCAGACCGACCGCGCCGCGGCTGTCACCGTGATCGGGGACAGGCTCGAGGATATCCGCGCCGCCGCTGAGCAGGTCATCACCGACGAAGGGCGGGACGACCTCGCCGGGACCGTGACGGTCACGCTCGGGGAGGAGGAGTACCCGCGCCGCACCTACGGGGACTGCACACTGCCCGCCGGGACGTACCTCTCGCTGCGGGTCTGCATCGGGGAGGCGGCGGGACACAATTGGTGGTGCGTGCTGTTCCCGCCACTTTGCCTGTCCGCCGCGAGTGCCGACCGTGACACGGCGGAGGACGCCTTCATCTCTGTGGGACTGACCAAGGATCAGTATGCCGTCATCACCGAAACGGAGCATACCAAGTACAGGATCCGGTTCAAGGTGCTGGAGTTGTGGGAGCAGTGGTTCGGGAAGTAACGCCCGGGCGGCGTTTCTTCCTGCATCTTCAACCGGAGGCTGCGCCCGCGGACGCGGGGGAGCGCCTCGCGCCTCCGGCGCTCGGGGACCTACCCCCCGTCCCCCTCCCGTGCGCGGGAGGGGGAGACAATACTATCTTTCACCGAGGAGAGGGGGCGCTGCGGCGCCCCCTCTCCTCGGTCTCCTCATCCCGGATCTGCATATAAGAGCGGGGTCCCCGCGACAGCGTTTCAAAAAAGGCGGGCGCCCATGACGGCACCCACCTGTCTCGTTCAGCGTAAACCGAACCTTGGTCAATCATATTTATGAAAGTTCTTGGGATTCTTAAGCCCTTCTTTCAAGAAGGGCTTAAGCGGGTGCAGGGCAGAGCCCTGCATCGCGTCCCCCGGGGTCCGGGGCAGCGCCCCGCAAGCGCATCCCCGGCGTACCTTACCTCAGGCAGCTCTTTATGTATTCGGCAGTCTTTTCCGGCGTTCCCCGGTCGCAGGAGGCGAAGGTCCGGAACTCGCTGAAGGCGCCGTTCTCGTCGTCCGACCAGCCGATCAGCCATTGACCCTTCAGATCCTCCGTCAGGGTATCGCTGCCGGACTTGAACAGGTAGACGTAGACCTTGCCGTCGGGCGCGTCGACCGTGGTGTAGAACTTGATCTCGTCGGGCTTTTTGCCCAGCTCGGTCGGGTAGGTCAGCCAATGCACGAGATCGGATTTGTGCAGCACGATCGGGTCGGACCGATTCTCGGGGAAGCGGTCGCCCATCCCGGCCTTGTCCAGCTCGAGCTTGGCAATATAGGCGTACTCGTCGTCATATGCCAGCTGGCGGATCAGCTCGTCCGGCACCTCGGCCTTCAGCGCCAGCAGAGAGCCGAGCGCATAGTAGCTGACATTGTTCCGCCCGAGGGATGGCAGACGGGAGACGATGCCCGTCAGACGGTCGCACGGGATATAGCGGCACAGATCGACGTAGAACTCGAGGCCGTTCGCCTCGTCCTCGGTCATGGCGTCACCGGACGCCAGCAGACGCTCCATGTCGTCGCCGACAAAGGCCTGCAGAGCAGCCTCCGCGTCAAAGGTCAAACAGGACAGCTTGTCCTTGTAGTGCAGGAAGCCCTCCGCGAACATACAGCGGTGATCCGGATCGGTGATGGACTCCATCATGTCCGTCAGACGCAGGACGTCACTCGCGTTCACAACGGGCGCGGCGCCGTTCTCCCCGGGAACGAACAGATTGTCGATCCCGCGCGGCAGCTCCTCGGTCTTGTCGATGTACGTGCCGAGCGTCTCCACAACGCTGCGCTGCTGTTCGGTCAGCGCGTCACTCGAGGGGACGAAACGCGTCATCAGGAGGAACAGCTCGTTTGCGTACACGCACAGATTGTCCGCCTCGCGGAAGCGGGAGACCGACGGGATCTGCGCGGCCAGCTTCCCGAACTCGTCCATGACGAAGTCGACCACGGCACGTTTGTCGCCCGGCATCCGCAGCGGCGGCTTCTTGTCCAGCAGATCGTTCACATAGGCGGCCATCCGGCCCCGGATCTCCATGGTTTCCGACCGCATACGCTGAAGGTCGGCGATCAGCTTTTTGATTTTTGACATAAAAAACTCCTTTGATGGATTTGTTTACCGTATCAGATTGAGGACTACGCCGACGATCCACAGGATCACGGCGGCGATCGCCTCGGGGCAGAGGAACACGCGCCCGAGCGCGGGGAAGAAGTCCCGTACCGACAGCACGGACAGACCGGGGACCGCCTCTCCGGGGGCGTCCGGTACGACGGCGCTGCCGCGCTTGCGGAGGATGCGGGACACCTCGGCGCAGAACAGGCCGGAGGACAGGAGCATCAGCGCGATGAGGATGACCACCAGAAGACCGACGTTGCCCGTCGAGCGGCAGTAGCCGGACAGCCCGGCCTGCGCGAACACGCCGAACAGGTTATAGCCGAGGTGGACGATCATCGCGGCTACCGCCGAACGCGTGACGTACAGCACGCAGGACAAGAGGAAGCCCGCAAACAGGTAGACGGGCAGGGCGGTGAGATCGAAATGCAGGAACGCGAAAAACAGCGCGCTGACGACCGAGGCGAACAGGATGCCGTACTGCTCGTATTCGGCGCACAGGATGCTGCGGAAGACAAGCTCCTCGCAGAACGCGGGGATTAGGGCGTAGGTCAGGATCAGGCGAATGGTCGCGCCCGCGGTCCCGTCATGGACGGACGAGAAGGTATCGTACAGCGTGAACGAGGATTGCACGTTCATCATGCCGCACAGCATGGCGAGCAGCGTACAGCCGCCGATCAGGATCAGAACGGCGGACAGCACCAGCACGAGATGAGACAGCGGGAACGCCCGCAGCCGCAGACGGGGCGAAAGGGCCTTGCCGCGGATCACGACGTACAGGTAAGCCGGGATGGGGAAGATCAACAGCTGCAGGAGGACCGTACTCAGGTAGGCGCCGCTGCGGTCGAGGAAGGCGCTGTCGATGAGACGGGACAAAAGCAACAGCGCGTACACGACGAGCAGCAGCCGGGCCGCCTGCGGGGATACGGCCAGCTCGCCCTTCAGAAAGGCCCTGAAGGCCGAGCCCTTCGCGGGCTTGTCAGAGCCGGGTCTCGAAACGGGTGTAGTCGGCATGGGTGATCGTCAGCCTCCTTTCGGAGAGTACGCAGCACACGGGCATATCGTGCGACGCGCGCGGCAGCGCCTCCGCGCAGCAGGCCTCAAAGGCAAGACCCACCGTGACGGGACAGCAGCCTTTGCCGCACGTCTCACGCAGGAAGCGGTCGTAGTATCCGCCGCCGTACCCGAGGCGGTAGCCCTCGTCGTCAAAGGCCAGCCCCGGCACGAGCATCAGCGCACCGCACAGGCCGCGCGGCGCCGCGGGCGGGCAGTCGGGGCCCGGCTCCAGCGTGCCGAACGGACCGGGAACGAGGAGGGAGGTGTCGTACCCCGGCAGCACGCGGAAGGTGAGCGACCCGCCGCGGCCGGGATCGGTGCAGGGGAGCAGGAAAGTCTTACCGAGGGCGTACGCGCGCCGCCACAGCGGGTAGAGGTCGATCTCACCCGGCAGCGGCAGATAGGCGCATACTGCCTCGACACGTCGGAACAGGGGGGACGAAAACAGGGTGTCGAGTATCTCTGCCTCGGCCGCGGCGCGCTCCTCGCCGGCAACGGCGTCGCGCGCCTGCCTGAAGATCGGGCGGAGCCGCGCCTTTTCACGGGCGGCAGCCTCGTCCGCCGTCCGACGGATATCGGGGCCGGGCCGGGTCACGGGGGGAACTCTTCTGATCAGCGCCATAGGGTAAAACCCCTTACAGCGCCTGAATGCCGCTGCGGATCCTGCCGGCGGTCTCGGGCGACGTCAGCACGCTGACGATCTCCAGCCCGAACTCCATTGCGGCGCCCGCACCGCAGGCGGTGATGATATTCCCGTCGCGGATCACGCGTCCGCCGACCTCGGCTGCGTCCTCGAGCGTTTCCTCGTAGCCGGGATAGCAGGTGCAGCGACGGCCCTTGAGCAGTCCGCGCTTGCCCAGCACGGACGGAGCGGCGCAGATCGCGCAGATCCACGCGCCCTTGCCTGCAGCGACGCCAAGCGCGGCATCCACGATCGGGGACGTGTCCAGATTGGTCGTGCCGGGCATACCGCCGGGCAGGATCACGGCGTCGATCTCGTTGTCAAGCGCGAAGAGACGGAACTTGCGGTCGGGGATGTCGACGGCCACGGTGATGCCGTGGGAGCCGGTGACGGTCTTGCCGCCGATGCCGACGGTAGTTACCTCCACGCCTGCGCGGCGCAAAAGATCCAGCGGGAACATGGCTTCCACTTCCTCGAAGCCGGGAGCGAGAAACATATAGACCATAATCAAAAACCTCGTTTCTTCAGATTTTTTGTTTGCTTACTTTTCATATATCCTGTCCAGCTCGTGCGGGTCCATCCGCCATACGGCGATGACCATGTACGCGCCCACGGCGGCCGCGATCACGAAGGTCAGGATCACCGTCGGCAGATCGTCCCACCAGCCGGGACAAATCCCGAGCGTGTGGAACACCTCGCCGCAGAAGTCGAACAGCGCGTGCAGGAGGACGCACAGCCAGATGTTGGCGGTCTTGTACAGCACGACGGAGCACATGGCACCGATCAGGAAGGAGTACGCGATCTGCTGCAGCACCGGAACGATTCCCGATCCGGCCAGCACGTTGAACAGGTGGACGACGCCGAATACGGCGGAGGTCAGAAGGATGCAGATGAACAGATCCTTGCGCGTCCTGTGCCGTCTTTCCGCGAACATCAGCAGGATCACGCCGCGGAACGCCAGCTCCTCAAAAAGACCGATCGAAAGCGACTCCAGCGAGAACCAGATCCAATACACGGGTGCCGTGTGGATCAGCGTGACCTGCCCCCTGAAGAAGGGGATGAAGGGAAGGTTGTTGACGACCACGAGAAACGCGGGGAGCGAGAACAGGATCGACTTCCCAAACGGCTTGCGGAACGGGTCAAGCACCCGGTAGCCGTTGTAGATCAGGATGGCGAGGAAGACGGCTGCGCCGATCTGGCGAGTGAGCGTCATGGAGATCATCGGCTGCAGCACCTCGTCGTCCGACAGGACCGGCTTGCCGAACTCCAGCCAGCACAGCGCGGCGACTGCCAGTGCGATGATAGTGTAGCAGACGATACGCCCACGCTTGCTTGCGTCGCTCATTGCGCCTCCTCCGGATCGTCGGCTGCGGGGGCACTCCCGTCGGAGGCTCCGCGTCCGGCGCGCACCGCCTCGGCGTCACGGTCGTCGACGTCGGCCTGCGGGGCTTTCTTTTCGGCCAGCAGCTCCCAGACCAGCACGCCGATACCGCCGACGAACATGACGACTGCGATCAGCTGCGAGGGGGTCAGGAAGGACACGAGCGTCGTGCCGCGGTAGTCGTCACGCAGGTACTCGATGAGGAAACGCCATACGGCGTAGGACATCATATAGACGGGCATCCCGTAGGGGAAGCGGCGGAGAAACAGGACGATCAGCAGCGCGCACAGGATAAAGAGGAAGACCGACTCGAACAGCTGCGTCGGGATGACCTTGTAGCCGAGGTGCTGCATCGTTATGCCGTACCACGCGTCGGTCCGGGCGCCGTAGCAGCAGCCTGCGGTCAGGCAGCCGAGCCGCCCGAAGGCGTGCGCACCCGTGATGCTGCACGCGGCGATGGACAAAAGCGAGCGGAAGCGCCGCAGATGGTAGCCGTCCGGGAACAGGAAATGCCCGACGGCAAAGTAACCGATCAGGAAGGTGGCCGCTCCGCCGATCAGACCTCCGTAGAAGGTTGCGCCGGTCGAGTTGGTCAGCTCAAAGTGACCGATCTCGGCGATGTTGTACAGGCCTTGGAAGACCACGGACGCGCCGTATCCGAGGATGACGGCGGCGACGGTCAGGCAGAGACAGAAATTCTGCCAGCGGGCGGTAAAGCCGCGCTTATCGGACAGGACCCGCAGGATCGCCATGGCGGCGATGACGCCGACCACGAGCAGGATGCTGTACAGATCCATGCCGAGGATCTCAAAATCAGGACACATATGATCCTCCTTGCGTGAGATGAGAGTTGTTGGAGACACCCGGGGGACCTCGGGACGAAGCTCCCCGGGGCACGCGGGCGGCGCCCGCTTACTTCTTGAAGCCGTTCATCTTCAGCTCGGCAAACTCCTGCGCGGTGATCAGCAGCTTGCGGGGCTTGTTGCCGTCGGCGGGACCTACGAAGCCGAGATCCTCCATGCGGTCGATGATCTTCGCGGCGCGGCCGTAGCCGATGTTGGCCCGGCGCTGGAGCAGGGAAGTGGACACCTTCTCCGCGTTGACGGCGACCTCGAGGGCCTCCCAGAACTTGGCATCCTCGTCGCCGTCGCCTCCGACCGCGTCGTCGGAGGCGGAGCCGAAGCTGTCGTCGGATTTCTTCTTTCCGGCGCCGCAGCGGGCGGCTTCCATGTCGATCTGATCGGCAAATTCCTCAGAGAACTCGGGCGGATCGTTGTTTTCCTTGATGAAGTCCACGACGGACTCGACCTCGGAGTCGCTGACGAACGCGCCCTGCACGCGCAGCGGCTTGACGGAGCCGACGGGAGCGTACAGCATATCGCCGCGTCCGATCAGCTTCTCCGCGCCGACCACGTCGATGATCGTGCGCGAGTCGATCTGCGACTTGACGGTGAAGGCGATACGGGACGGGATGTTGGCCTTGATCAGACCGGTGATGACGTCCACGGAGGGACGCTGCGTGCCGAGGATCAGATGGATACCGGCAGCACGGCCCTTCTGGGCGAGACGGCAGATCGCGTTCTCGACGTCGGTCGGCGCCGTCATCATGAGGTCGGCCAGCTCGTCGATGATGATGACGAGCTGCGGCAGGGGCGGATGCTCCGGGTCTCCGGCGGTCACCTCGTTGTAACCGGCCAGATTGCGGACGCCCACCTGCTCGATCAGGTTGAAGCGCCATTCCATCTCCTCGACGGCGGCGTACAGCGCACCGGCGGCCTTCTTCGGGTTGGTCACGATGGGGGTCTTGAGGTGGGGGATGTTACGGTACATATTGAACTCCACCTTCTTGGGGTCGATGAGGATCAGCTGCACCTCCTGCGGGGTCGCTTTGTAGAGCAGGGAGAGGATGATGCAGTTGATGCACACGGATTTACCGGAGCCGGTCGTACCGGACACCAGCAGGTGGGGCATTTTGTTGATATCGAAGATGATGGGCTTGCCGGAGACCTCGGCGCCGAGGCAGGCGGCGAGACGGCTCTTATGATTCTGGAACTCGGGCGTTTCCAGCAGATTGCGGAGGTAAACGGTCGCGGGCTTGTCGTTCGGCACCTCGATGCCCACGGCGGACTTGCCGGGGATCGGCGCCTCGATGCGGACGCCGCTCTTGGCGAGATTCAGCGCGATATCGTCCACCAGATTGGTGATCGCGCGGACGCGCACGCCCGTTTCCGGCTTGACCTCGAACCGCGTCACGGTGGGACCGCAGGAGCAGGAGATCTCGCGCACGCCGATGCGGAAGGATTCCAGCGTGTCGCGCAGGATGCGGGTGTTCTTGGCGACCTCTACGGGGTCGGCCTCATAGGTCGCGCTGCCCTTGGCCAGCAGGTCGATGGGCGGGTAGACGTAGGGTGCGGGCGCGGACTCGGCGGGGGCATCGCTTCCTGCCGCGGCTGCCGTATCGGCCGGAGCGGACTCGCGGGAGACCGTCTGCTCGTCCGGCAGACCGTCCACGGGGTTGTCCGGCGTGCCGGTCAGCGCCGATGGATCCGATTTGATCACGCGCACGACCAACTCCTGCCCGGCCGGCTTTCCGGTGCCGGGACGGATGGGCAGGTCGGCGAGAGGATCGTCGTCGTCCTCCTCTCCGGCGGTATCACCGGGGCCGGGGAGGACGATGACGTCATCGGGATCGGCGACGTCGTCGAGATCGATAGTCAGGTCGTCCTCCGGCTCGGCGGTATTGGGCTGTCCGGCGGAACGGGCATCCGGCTCGAACCCGAGGTCGGACTTGTCCGTCATCACGAAAACGCGGTCCTCGTCGTCACCGTCGGAAAGGAAGCTGTCATCGTCGGACGCCCCGCCGACGGTCAGATCGTCCAGAGAAAGGTCGTTGTCGGGGTGCTGCCCGATGGGTGTCGGCTTTTTCACGCTGCTCCGGCGGCGGGCTGCGGCCTCACGCGCCTGATCCTTCTGCGCGTCGACCGTGACGGTCGGACGCCCATTCTCTTTGAGGACCTCGCCGGTCTCGGGATCCATCCAGATGGCGCGTGCCTCGACGGCGGCGCGGTCTGTGGAGACAGCCTTCGGGTTGGGCTCCCGCTCCTTGCTGCGGGCGCGGGCTGCGTGACCCTCAAAGACGTTATCGGCGCCCGAGGGCTTGTCAGCCGGCTGTCCGGCGGCTGACGCCTGCGCCGCCTGAGCGGCCTGCGCGGCTTCCCATTCGCCGCGCTCCTTGCGGAGCTCCTCTTCAGCGGCCCTGCGCTCCTTACGGGCCTTGCGCCATGCGGCGAATTGGGTCTTGAGCAGGGTGAATACGAACGCGGGCGTCACGCCGACGAGGAACATCGTAAGGAGCGGCATGACGATGATGAACAACACGAGGGATCCGGCAAACTTCAGGCCTTTGAACATCAGCCAGCCGAGATAGCCGCCGATGATACCGGCGGATCTGCCGCCGGCGAAGGGCGGGCCGTACTCGTACAGCTTGCCGAAATTCACGAGTGACGCGGTCGCGGGATCCTTGTTGCACAGGCAGACGTGGATGAACCCGGCGATCAGGACGATGAACACGGCGGACAGGATGACCTGCAGGATCACGAGGCGTTCACGGCAGTAGCGGCGCCACGAGAAAGCCATCATGAAATGGACGACGGGCAGAAGGAACGCCGCGCCGCCGAACAGACCGTACAGGAAGCGGCAGAGGTGGAAGCCGATCCAGCCCATCAGGTGCTGGTCGGGCGCATCGGCCTTCCCGATCCTGTCCAGCACGAGGCAGACCGCGAGGAACAGGCCTATCGCGCCCAGAAGGTAGGGGACGTACTGCTCAGAAAAGCGCTGGGCCTTGGTCTGCGGTGCCGCCGAGATGTCGACGGGCTCCTTGGTGCGGACCGCAGAGGGAGCGGGAGACGGGGTCGCGGCAGATACGGCCGCAGACGGGGCAGAGACGGCGGACCGGACCGCGGGAACCGTCTTCCGGGGCGTCTCCGCGGGCACGAGCGTCTTCTTCTGCTCGGCGGCTGCCTCCTGCCGGTAGAAACCGCCGGACTCGTACATCAGATTCTGAAGGCTCGGGAGTTTGTACATATCCCGGATGGAGGCCACCGTGAAGTTATAGATGAGGATGGCCTTGTCCCGGGAATCGCCGCCGCCGGCTTCCGCGGAATCATGCTTGCGGTCGTTGCCGTTCTGGTTGATGCCGACGTCCTTCAGTTTGCCGTACAGATTTCTGTCGTCCAGCACGTTCAGGCACAGATAGCGGATGCAGCTCTTGCAGTAACTGAGATCCAGCGTCGGATCGCGGCCGGCGTCGACCCGGGCCACGATCTGACCGAGCATGGTGAAAAGATTCTGCATATTCGTGTCGAACTGAGTGACGTCGTTCGTCCGATACGCTGTGCCGACAGCCTTGTAGTAGGATTGGATATTCTCCTGCATGATGGAGTCCGAGATCACCCGGTCGGCATTCGGAATCAATGTGATCATAAGTGCTTCTTGTATCTCCTTTCTGTGAACGGAAATGTAAGAGACGGATGAAAACGTATCGTCTGATATTGATATGCCCGACTGCGGGAGCATGGGCAGAGCCCGCTGCATACGCGCATCGGATAATATACCAAACTATATTATATCATGACTTTTCCGCAAATGCAAGGGGGTAGCCGTAAATATTGCGGCAGAACGCGGTCGAAACGGCGCGGACATCCGCAGACCATCGTGCGGGTTTGGCATCGGTCCGGATCAGAGCGGCATCTGTTTGAAATATTTTCAATATACGGACATAGTAAATTCACAAATTGGTGCTATACTGATTCTCAATCGGATATGATCCGAAAATAGTGCCGCACCGCCCGGATGAGCGGGAACGCACATAAATCGAATAAGGAGAAAACGAAATGAAAAAGCTGCTTTCCGTACTGCTGTGTGTGGCCATGCTGATGACCGCTGCCGCAGTAAGCGCAACGGCGACCGACCTGTCCTCCGAAGTCACTGACGACACCTGGAACGAGGCCGAGCTGCAGGCGCTGGTGTATATTCAGGGTGCATGGTGCGCATCCGACATGGCTGAGGATTATGACAACGACGAGTGGTTCTACGTGGATGAGATGGAGCTGACTGACGGCTCCTTCGAGACCTACGCCACTGTCAACATGAGAGGCTTCACCATGTCTCCCGACCGCAAGTTCGCGTACATGGGCTTCCTGAACGGCGGTTCCGCTTTCCGCGGCTGCGCTATGTTCGATATGGAGACCGGTGCCATCACCGACGTCTACTACCGCTACGACCAGGAGCTGGCCGATCTGGACGATCCCGCTTACAGATTCTCCTTTGCCAAGGGCCTCGCTGCCGATGACAGAGGTTACGTGTACGTCGGTTTCGCTCTTTCCGCCAACTACAACCTCGTCACCCTCGGCATTGCCAAGGCCAACTACGAGACCAAGAAGCTCGAAGAGGTCTACAACGGCGCCATCTATGAGTACGGCACGCCCGGCGATCAGGGCGGTATCCACGTGGGTGTCAACGGCGTCGACGTTGCCAAGGTCGGCGACAGATACCTCTGCTACGCCGTCATCAACTACGACGTGGACCGCATCGTCTGCTACGACGTGACCGATCCCGCTCATCCCGAGCCCTACAAGGAGTTCGGTGTCGACGGTGTGCTTGAGATGCACACTGCCGATGATCCCGTCTATGTAAATGACGCATACTACATGGACGTCGATGAGGACGGTACCGTTTGGCTGTGCGCCAAG
Source organism: Clostridia bacterium (assembly GCA_024404505.1). GTDB lineage: Bacteria > Bacillota > Clostridia > Oscillospirales > CAG-272 > CAMEON01. Next base: position 33,042 of record JAKSPU010000006.1, on the reverse strand, counting down.
ATGGGTGACGGCTCCACCAAGGTCAACAAGATCGCGCCCGACGGCTCCGGCGTTGTCGGTACCGTTGAGGATGGCACTGCTTACTGCGTGGCTCACGCCGGCAGCTACATCATCACCGGTGCGAAGGACGGCTCTGCCATCAACGTCTACGACGACTCCTCCTTCGAGAAGGTCGGCTCCGTCAAGTTCGATACCGACGCTTACGGTATCTACTTCTCCATGGTCCAGGTCATCGACGATATCCTGATCGTGGCCGACTCCGATAACAACGACGGCGGCGCGTTCAACGCTATCATGGTCGCTCCTCTGACCGCCGATGCTCAGGCAAAGGTCGATGAGATGGTCGAAAACCTGAACGGCAAGAGCGGTGAGGCTGACACCGAGGCCGATACCGCGGCTGACACCGCAGAGGCTACCGAGGCTCCCACCGCTGCCGACACCACTCCCGCCGTTACCGAGGCTGATGCCACCACGCCCGCTACCGAGGCGCAGGGCACCGAGGGCGGTACGGAAAAGGCTGACGAGGGCTGCGGCTCCGTGATGGGTCTTGCCGCTGTCTACGCCGTCATCGTGGCCGGGATCGGCTTCATGATGGGCAAGAAGCACTGATCACGTCTGAATCAATAAAAGAGCGGACCTTCTCCGGAAGGTCCGCTCTTTTTGGGGGAAGCGTATCATTCAATCGTAAAGGCGACGTGCAGCTCCGTGAATTCCTTGCCGTAGTAGTCTATCGCAAGGGGCCACGTGACGGTCACGTCCACAGGCTCTCCTCTCGGGATCGGTGTGGTCATGGTGCAAAGGATCATCCGGACGAGGACGGGGTCGTCGATATCGACGAGGTCATACTGCGGCGGGAAGCGGTATACGTCTTCTCCGACCGTGATGGTGCCGTTGTCCTTGTCCTTGTCGGAGGGCAGGACCAGCGTATCGGCCAGAAGGTACACGGTGAGCCGCAGCGTGTCTTCTCCGTAGCCGTACTCGCGTTCCCAGTTGACCAGCATATTGAGTGTGGTGCCGGTCTTGGTCGCCGCGGTGCCGGAGGTCTTGGAGACGTGTACCTCACCGGGGTCAAAGGTGTCATCGGGAGCCAGCGTGATCACAGGATCGTAGCTCGGCTGCGGGATGAGGCTGCAGGACGTCAGCAGGCTGACCGCCAGCAGCGCAGCCGTGAAACATAGCAATCGCCGGGAATGTGGTTTCATGTCAGGATCCTTTCTCGTCGTTATCGGCTGTTTCGGGTCTGACGGCGGGGGCCATCTTGTCCGCAAAGGACGTGGCCAGCCGGTCGCAGCGTTCGTTGTAGGGATGTCCGGCGTGGCCCTTGATCCACACGAACCGGACGGTATGCGTATCGAGCAGATCCAGCAGGCGGCCCCACAGGTCGGGGTTGACGGCAGGGGACTTGTCGGGCTTGATCCAGCCGCGGGCACGCCACGATGCGGCCCATCCCTTTTCGATACCGTCGACGACGTAGCGGGAATCACAGGTCAGCGTGACGGCGCACGGCTCCTTGAGCGCTTCAAGAGCGGTGATGACGGCGGTCAGCTCCATGCGGTTGTTGGTGGTCAGCTCCGCGCCGCCGGACAGCTCTTTCTCGTGCCCCGCGTATACCAGTACGGCGCCGTATCCGCCCGGACCGGGATTGCCCCGGCACGCGCCGTCCGTATAGATCTCCACGTGCTTCACGTCCGGACGCACCTCCCTTTTGACCGTATTCTACGTCAGTATAGCATACTCCGGTGAAAAAATCAATGGGGAGAAGAAAAAAATATGCGGATTGTGAACGTATGTGAATGAATCCGAAAAAAACTCTTGATTTTCCGGAAGGTTTGCTGTATAATGAATCTGTTGAAGCAGGATACTGTAGCGACGAGAAACAGACAGGACAGGAGAAAACATATCATGACAGACGCTGTGCCGGAAAAGAATCAGGACCTTGCAGAACAGACGAACGCCGTCGTGCCCGCCGAAGAGACCGGGGTGACCGTTCAGCCCCGCCTCCCGCGTCCCGCACCCCGCAAGAAGCGCCGCGGTGACCGCAAGGAGGGACGGCTGCTCCGCACGGTGTACCCGATGAATAAATTCATGCCCTTCATCATGCCGGAGCGGTCCGACGCGTGCAACGCGTATATGGACGAGCTGGACGTGACCGAGACGGACGTTTTCTGCAAGGAAATGATCCGGATGGGCTATGAGAACTTCAGCTTCCTGCACATCATGGTGGCGGCGTACGTTCGCACCGTGAGCCAGAAGCCGGCGCTCAACCGCTTCGTGAGCGGTCAGCGCATCTACGCCCGGAACAATATCGAGATGACGATGACGGTCAAGAAGACCATGTCTGCCGACTCGCCCGATACCTGCATCAAGCTGTTCCTCGAGCCGGACGACACCGTTGTGGACGTATATGAAAAGCTGAACGCCGTTATCCAGAAGAACAAGGACAGCAGCGACCTCGACAGCGACTTTGATAAAACGGCGGAGAAGCTGACCAACCTGCCGCGCTTCGTCCTGCGGGGCGCCATGAAGCTGTTCAACTGGCTGGATTACCACGGCTGGCTGCCGCAGATGCTGCTGGACGTCAGCCCGTTCCACGGGTCGATGATCATCACGAGCATGGGCTCGCTGGGCATCAAGCCGATCTACCACCACATCTACAATTTCGGCAACCTGCCCGTCTTCTTTGCTTACGGTGTCAAGCGGACCGTCTATCGCACGAAGCGCGACGGCACGACGGAGCAGCGCCGCATGATCGATCTGAAGGCCGTGATGGACGAGCGCATCTGCGACGGCTTCTACTATGCGACCTGCTTCAAGATGCTCAAACAGCTGGTCGAGCATCCGCGCCAGCTGATGCAGCGCCCCGACAAGATCGTCGAGGATATCGATTGAATACCTGTATACAAGGGGAAACTGTCTGCCGGCGGTTTTCCCTTGATTTATGGCTTCCGGAGGACGATATGAATACGAACGGAATAAAAAAGAAAAGGATCCTGTTCATCACCACGGGCGGTACGATCGCCTGCCGCGACAAAGGACACGGACTCGCTCCCGAGCTGACGCCCGAGGAACTGCTGGCGGCGGTGCCGGGCCTTGACAACGTGTGCGACGTGACCGCGTATCCGCTTTTCCGGCTGGACAGCACCGACATGACGCCCGATCGCTGGCTGAAGTTGGCCGGGCTCGTGTATGACGCAATGCCCGACCGGTACGACGGATACGTGATCACGCACGGTACGGATACGCTGGCGTATGCCGCGGCTACGCTGGCCTGCCAGCTCCAGCATTCGGATAAGCCTATCGTCCTGACCGGTTCGCAGCTGCCGCTGGAGGCGCTCGGGTCGGATGCGCCGGGCAACCTGCGGGACGCCTTCACGTGGGCGCTGACGCCCGGGGCGCGGGGCGTGCGGGTCGTGTTTGCGGGGCGCGTCATCCGCGGCCTGCGCGTCCGGAAGCGTCACACGACGGACATGGATGCGTTCGAGAGCGTAGGCTGCGCGGATTCCGCCATGATCCGCGACGGACAGGTGATCCGGATGGGACAGACCGCGCAGGACACGGTGGTGACGGACAGCCCGTTCCTGCCGCCGGTCAGACTGTACCGGTCGCTGAACGTCCGCATCGCGCTGGTACACCTGACGCCGGGCCTCGATCCCGAGGTCGTATGGCAGATGGGGAAAGGTCTGAAGACGCTGATCGTGGAGGGCGTGGGCATCGGCGGCATCCCGGAGTCCCTGACGCCCGTGCTGACGCGGCTGGCCGTGTCCGGCGTACGTCTCGTGTTGACCTCGCAGGTCCCGTACGGCGTATGCGACTTTACCGTCTACCGCGCCGGGCGGCGCATCGGGGAGGCGATCGAGTCCGAGGCGGAAGCCGCTCCAGTCGCGGTCACCGCCCGCGACGTACCCACCGAGGCCGCGTTCGCGGCGGCGATGTACGCACTCGCCCGGGAGGAGGAGGGACTGTCCTTTGCGGAGCAGTTCCGCGCGGCGCTGGAGGATGCCGATCTGTGAATCACAGCCAAAAGGGGACCGCCTGACGGCGGTCCCCTTTTGGCTGCTGCTTTACGGCAGCACGGGTGTCAGCTTACTTCTTGCTGGCGGCAACAAGCTCCTTGAGCAGCTTCTCCTGATTCAGGATAGCGTCCTCAACGGCAGCCTGACGGGCAGCGGCGACAGCGGCAGCCTCAGCGGCAGCAGCATCGGCAGCAGCCTTCTCTTCGGCAGCCTTGGCGGCAGCGGCCTCTTCCTCGGCCTTCTTCTTGGCATCGATCTTCTCGCGGGCCTTCATGATGACGCGCAGGATCAGGAAGATGCACAGAGCGACGATGACGAAGTCGATGATGGTCTGGATCCAGGAACCCCACTTGAGGGCGACCTCGGCGACCTCGTTGCCGGCTGCATCGACCGTAGCTTCCTTCAGCACGGTCTTGAAGTTGTCGAGTGCGCCGTCCTTGATGAACAGACCGCACAGGGGGTTGATGATGTAGTCAACGAGACCGGTGACGATCTTGCCGAACGCACCGCCGATGACAACGCCGACAGCCATATCCACCACGTTGCCGCGGGAGATGAAGGCCTTGAAGTCGGACCAGAAGGAGCTCTTCTTCTTGGACATGAGAATAACCTGACCTTTCATGATGATTTTTTGTGTGCGGCACCTCCGCCGCATGGTACTCTTATTGTACCTTATTTTGTGGCGGTTGTCAAGGGGATTCCGGATTTTTTGAATGGGAAAATGTATAAACGGGCGGACGGAAGGAGACCGGGGCAGAGTCCTGCAAGCAATAAACCGTGGCACACCAATTTATTTGAAAAAGCCCTTGTATTTGACCGAAAAATCATGTATAATAAAACGGAATATAAATATCGCCCCGCCGCCGGGGAAGGAAACGGAGATATACCGCCTATGGCAACCAACGAAAGGATGTCGCACATCCGCAATTTTTCGATCATCGCGCACATCGACCACGGCAAATCCACGCTGGCCGACCGCATCCTTGAGCATACCAACACACTCACCGCCCGCGAGATGGAGGAGCAGGTGCTGGACAATATGGATCTTGAGCGGGAGAGAGGCATCACGATCAAGGCGCGTGCCGTGCGCCTTGACTATACCGACCCGCAGGGCGAGGTCTGGGAGCTGAATCTCATCGACACCCCCGGGCACGTGGACTTCAACTACGAGGTCTCCCGGTCGCTGAACGCCTGTGACGGCGCTCTCCTGATCGTCGACGCTACGCAGGGCATCGAGGCGCAGACCCTGGCCAACGCCTACCTCGCGGTCGACGCCGGCCTTGAGATCGTGCCCGTCATCAATAAGATCGACCTGCCCTCGGCCCGCATCGACGAGTGCCGGCAGGACATCGAGGACATCATCGGCATCCCCGCAGAGGGATGCCCCGCCGTGTCCGCCAAGACCGGATTGAACATTCAGGACGTCATGGACGCGATCATCCGCGATATCCCCGCACCGTCCGGCGACGAGAACGCACCGCTGAAGGCGCTGATCTTCGACTCCTACTACGACAGTTACCTCGGCGTCGTGGTCAACATCCGCGTGCTGGACGGCGTGCTGAAGGCGGGAGACAAGATCAAGCTGATGTCCAATAACGCGCTGTTTGACGTCGTGGACGTCGGTACGATGGAGCCCTTCGGACTCAAATCGACGGGAAAGCTGTCTGCCGGAGAGGTCGGCTACCTGACCGCCTCGATCAAGTCGGTCGGAGAAACGCGCGTCGGCGATACCGTAACGCACGCCGACCGCCCGACCGGGACCGCCTGCCCCGGCTTCAAGGCCGCGCAGCCGATGGTGTTCGCGGGCATCTACCCCGCTGACGGCGCACGCTACGGCGACCTGCGCGACGCGCTGGAAAAGCTGCAGCTCAACGACGCGGCGCTGACCTTCGAGCCGGAGACGTCCATCGCCCTCGGTTTCGGCTTCCGCTGCGGCTTCCTCGGCCTGCTGCATATGGAGATCATCGAGGAGCGCCTTGAGCGCGAATTCAACCTCGACCTGATCACGACCGCACCGAGCGTCGTTTACGAGGTGGTGCGGACGGACAACAGCCTCCAGATCGTGGACAACCCGTCCAACTTCCCGACGGGAGATGTCATCAAGGAGGCCCGCGAGCCGATCGTCAAGGCCAACATCATCACGCCCACCGAGTTCGTGGGCGGCCTGATGGAGCTGTGTCAGGACCGGCGCGGCGAATTCATCGACATGAAGTACCTCGATCAGACGCGCGTGGAGCTGCATTATCACCTGCCGCTCAACGAGATCATCTACGACTTCTTCGACGCGCTCAAGTCGCGCTCGCGCGGATACGCCTCTCTCGACTATGAGCTGCTCGGCTACGTGCCGTCCAAGCTCGTCAAGCTGGACTTCCTGCTCAACGGCGAGCAGGTCGACGCCCTGTCCTTCATCGTCCACGAGGAGAAGGCCTATCCCCGCGCCCGCAGGATCGCCGAGCGCCTCAAGGACAATATCCCTCGCCAGCTGTTCGAGATCCCCATCCAGGCTGCCATCGGCTCCAAGATCATCGCCCGCGAGACCGTGAAGGCCATGCGGAAGGACGTGCTGGCCAAGTGCTACGGCGGTGATATCACCCGTAAGAAAAAGCTGCTGGAGAAGCAGAAGGAAGGCAAGAAGAAGATGCGTCAGCTCGGCTCCGTGCAGGTGTCGCCCGAGGCGTTCATGGCGGTGCTGCGGCTCGATGCCGACGACGATAAATGATTCCGGCTGAGAGCCGTGGTTGCTGCCCACTGTACCGGGAGTCCCCGCCCCCACTCTCCTTGACCGGCGGCCCGCACCGAACCTGTTCAACGTAAACGATCCCCTGTTTTCCCGATTCCTGCCCCAAAAGTTCTTGGGATTTTCAAGGACTTCTTTCAAGAAGTCCTTGAGCGGGGTCCGGGGCAGCGCCCCGGCTATAAACCTTGCAATATGAGGAGGACAATATGTCACGTTATCTCGTTAAAGACAAGTATACCTATGAACGCAAGCCCCAGACCGACTATACGTTCGGCTTGTGGCCGTATTCCTATGTGGACAGCCGTGTGCAGTCCCACAACCATATCCATCCCATGTTCGTGACCGAAACGGTCCGCGCGCTCGGGACGTTCACCTTCTCCGCCGAAAAGCCGGTCGAGATCGCCGTGGACGCGGACACCGCAGCCGCGCTGTCCGCCGCCTCCGCCGTCACCGTTGCCGTTTCCGCCGGGGATGCGCACTACCGCGTCAGCTTCTTCGGTGCCGAGGGGCAGTCCTTCTGCTCGGTCGGCACCGCCCGCGAGGGCGCGTCCGATGATTTCGCGCTCGTCCGCATGGATTTTGTACCCGTGAAAATGCGCCTTGACACCGACGGCACGGCGGTCACCGCCGCCCTGTCGCTCTCCTGTGTGTGGAACACGCTCGGCGAGTGGGGCGGTCAGGCACACTTCTATACCGCCGAGGACGCGTCCCTTCGTGACGTCGGCGGCGGCATGGCGCTGACCGTGTCCGGAAAGGGCGGGTTCATCTCGCGCGACCTGCCGAGAAAGCAGGGAAGTCCCTACTCCATGCTGATGCCCCGCCGCAACACGCTGTTCTTCATCCTCCGCAACCCGGACGGACTTTCGTCCGCGACCGTGTCCTTCACCTCGACCAAGGCACCGATCCGGAGCGCGGACAACGCCGTGACGCTGCCGCTCGAAAAAACGGCGGAGCCCCGTGCGTACTTCTTCAACCTGTCCCGCTGCCCCGGCTGCGGCGGACGTCTGTCCGGCTTCCGCTTTGAGACCGAGGGAGAGGGGACGCTGTATATCGACGGCTACTCCTTCGAGCAGGAAAAGCCGCTCGACCGGCCCGCGGCGGTCGTGACCTCCTGCACCGCCGATAAGGACGCGCTGACGTTGACCGTGAGCGGTACGCTGACCGGCACGGGTGACGTCGACCTTGCCCCGTACGCGGGCGGGCGGCTGTCGCTGTACGCCGGGACGATGGCGGACGATCAGGGCCTCGGCCTCGCGCTTGAGCGCACGGCGGGCAAGACGTACATAGGCTCCGCCCCGCTGCCGGCTTCCGGAGACTTTACGCTGTCCGGCCTGCCGCTGATGCTGGGACCGACCACGCTGCTTCCGTACCAGCTGCTGCTGTTCGCCGAGTGTGACGGTCTGCCGTCCGTCTGCCTGTGCGCCCGCTTCTACGTGGACAATTACCGTGATTTCACGGTCAACCCCTACGCTTTCACGCTGCCCGGCTATACCGTGAACGTGCTGGACTGCGGCGCCCGCGGCGACGCGGTCCATAACGACACGGACGCGATCCAGAATGCCATCGACCGTGTGAACGCGGCCGGCGGCGGCACGGTGCTGATCCCCGGCAGCGACGACTTCTACGGGAAGCGCTATATCGTGACGTCCCTTCTGATGCGGGACAACGTGGAGCTTCGGCTAGGTCACGGTGCGATCCTGTGGCAGTCCCAGCGTGCCGCGGACTACCCCTACGAGCCTGCCTACGGTCACGACGGCGTGATCCCCGGCATCAACTGGACGCACAGCCTGCACGTCTCCAACCTGCCGCTCATTCAGGGCGCAAACCTGTCGCATATCAGGATCGTCGGCGCGCCGGACGGCACGAGTGCGCTCCGGATGCTGGATACCGCGAGCGAGGAGGGCGTCGATATGCCCGGCTACGCCGCCGGCTGCCCCCGCCGCATCCACTGCATCCCACTCGGTCTGTTCCTCTGCGACTACGTGGAAACGGCTGACTTTGATATCCTGCGTTCCAACAACTATCATACCGAGTACAACCACTGCTCGCACGTCCACATCGCCAACCTCAAGCTGCACGAGGTCAAGTGCGTCTCGGGCGACGGCCTCGGCATGGCGGGTGGCAAGCATATCCTCGTTGACCGCTGCTTCCTGCAGTCCAACGACGACGGCGTGGTCATGTCCTGCCATATGTACGATCCCCGCGGCATTCTGTGGTGGACCAACATGATCGGCGAGGACAACAGCTGCCGCGACATCACGACCGTCCACAGCTACCTCAACTCCGGCGGCGGCAAGGCGCTCGCGTTCATCACGTGGGGCACGAGCGACCCCGTACAGGAGCGCGAGGAGATCAGCGAGATCGTCGCGTACGACAACTATCTGACCTCCGTCAACCCCGTCGGCACGTGGCCGGACAACCCCTACGCCGGCAAGCAGCCCTTCGATAACAGCGAGACCGACGACTACTCTCCCGTCAAGAACGTCCGTATCTTCCGCAACGTCTACGCCGGCAACTGCACGCTCGGCCCCATCGCCTGCACCAATGTCCTGACCGACTGCGGCGTGAAGTCGACGTCCGATTTCCGCAACGGGGACTTCACCCTCGGCGGCATGGCAAACTGGACGACGTGGAAGAACGACGCACCCGACTCCGTGCAGTCCGTGATCTGGGCGGACAAGGAGAAGGGCCGCATCAGCCGCTTTGACCGCGGTCCCGCTGCTGCCGCACAGGGCCTGCGTCTCGAAGCAGGCCGACACACCTTTACCTGTGAGCTGCTGACCGGTACGGACGGCGCCGAGCTGTTCGTCTGCCGCATACCGGACGTCACGTCCGCGGACGTGCTGGCACGCGGCGAGGAGCTCGCGTCCGCTCCGTTCGTATGCCCCACGCCCACTCTCGTCAGTCTGACCTTCACGCTGGACGACGACGAGGCCGATCTGTTTGTCGGCGTCCGCAGCGTCGCGGGCAGCACGTCGCCTGACGGCTTCGCGGTGTTCGATGCCTGCCGGATGACCGGCGAGGTCGACAGGGCTGCCATCGAGGCACGCAAGATGAAGCGCTTCACCGAGGCGCTGTCCCGTGATTTTGAGCTGACCCCTGCCTTCGACACACAGCCGGAGAACGGCAAGGTCTATCTGCACACCGAAACCATGCATGGCCGCCGCGACCTCGCGGTCAAAGGCGAGCGAACGACCTTTGCGTTGTCCTGCGCCGTGCGCGCCAACGACTACAACTATGCCAACGGGCACAACGGCTTCGGCTACCGCTTCGCCGTCCGCGACGGCGGGAGATCCTTCCGTGAGCTGTGCTTCAACGTGTCCGCGTGCACGCTGACCGTCACCGACGTCACGGACGGTCAGGAAACCGTGCTGTACACGCGCCCGAACTTCTTCTTCACGTCGACTGATTTCCACATCTTCAAGCTGGAGGTCACCCCTGTCGGGACGGTCGTCTGGATCGACGGCTCGCAGTATACGTCGCTGCCCGTCGCACCCGTCTGCGGTCAGGCATCGCTGTTCTTTACGGACATGGACGCGTCCGTGTGTAATCTGACGATCGAGTAAACCGGAAAAGGAGTATTCAACATGATATACGTCGGGAAAAATAAGATCACACCCGGTGAGCTTCTGTTCCGTGATGACTTCCGCACGCCCGATCTGTCTGAGAATTGGGAGATCACCGGCGGCGACTGGACGTCCGGCGACGGCACCTGCGTGGGCGTGTACCGGGAGAACGCAGGCGGCCTGATCTACTCGCGCAGGCAGTTTTACGGCGATATTCTGCTTGATTTCTACGGTACGATCATTCCGCCGTGCCACAACGACCTGAACTGGTCATTCCGTGCGCGGGGGTGGGACTATGCCGCCCATGACGCGGACACCGGGTACATCGCCGGGCTCAACGGCTGGTACATCGACCGTACCGGCATTGAAAAGTACCCCGGCTGTCATCTGCAGGCGCTGACCGAAGCCTTCAAGGCCGAGCCGGGGCGGGAATACCATATCCAGACCGGTATGATCGGTGCCGATGGCTTCATCGCCGTGGACGGCCGGACGGTGATCACCCTGAGCGATCCGGATCCGATCACGGCGCCTGACTGCGGCCGCGTCGGCCTCGGCACCTACTGCTCGCAGATACGATTCCGTGACTTCCGTGTGTACCGGCCGGTTGTTACGCCGGTGACCATGTATTATACGCCGGATTTCTGATCGATCACGAAAACTTTACAAGGGAGGAATAACCATGACGCACCGTCCATACGCACTGCTTTTGAGTCTTGTTTTGCTATGCCTCATCCCGCTTTGTTTCTCTGCCTGCACGTCCTCCGGGAATGGGCAGGAAACCGCCGCTGACACGCCGACGCCGGATACGGCTCCGGACGATCCAGCGTCCGACGCACCCGTCGATGCTCCGACGGAGGCCCCGACCGAGGCCGACACCGAGCCGGAAACGCTGTCCCTTGCCGCTTACTATGCCGGTGATGACATCGTCGTGAAACCGACTGTCGCAGAGGAGCATCCTCTGAAAAAGCTCGTCATCTGCGGTCACGACGTGACCGAGGGCAATATGGCCGTGGTGATCGGCGATGAGGCGGAGTGGGAGGAGATCAGTGCCGGCGAGCTGATCCGCACGTGGATCGAGAACGCCACCGGTGTGCATCTGCCGCTCCGGAACGTGCGCGACGCGGGCGAGTACGCCTTCAGGATCATGGTCGGTGACGTCGGTGAGGCGATGCCGGCTGCCGTGACCGCGGCCCGCGGCACGCTCACGAGCGAGGGGTACGCGCTGATCGCGGACGGCGGACAGCTCTACCTGACCGGCGCGTCGGTGCGCGGGACGTGGAACGGCGCGGTCTGCTTCGTGGAGGACTACGTCGGCGCCCGCTTCTTCACCGAGGACTGCGAGGCCGTCATCCCCGCCGATCTGCGCGAGGTGCCTGCCGACGTGAACACGGTGTACAGCCCTCCGTTCGATTACCGCTGCGAGTACTACGGCTTCAACGATAACGGCACCAATAATGACTACAACCGCATCCACAAGCTGAATCCCGTCAGCTACGCCATCTTCCAGCGCGTCCATACGCTGTACTATCTCGCCGAAATGACGGGCGAGGCGAACAAGCATCAGCCCTGCATGACGGACGAGAACGTCTATCAGACCGTGCTGAAAAACGTGCGCATCTGGCTGGCGGACAATCCCAAGGTCACGGCGATCTCCGTGTCGCAGAACGACTCCGAGAACGAGTCCCAGCTCGGCTGCCAGTGTGAAAACTGCAAGGCGCTGAACAAGAAGTACGGCACCGAGGGCGGCGCGCTGTTCGAGTTCGTCAACAGGATCGCGCGGGACATCAGGGACGAGTACCCGGGCGTCATGGTGGAGACGCTGGCTTACCAATACAGCATCAAGCCCCCGAAGGACTTCGTGTTCGAGGACAACGTGCTGGTCCAGCTCTGCCTGATCGACACCTGCTTCGCTCACACGCTGGACGATCCGACCTGCTCGATCAACAAGCACTACTGCGACACGCTGAACGCGTGGAGTGAGGTCTGCGAGCATATCTCGATCTGGGACTACCACACCAACTTCAACTTCTACCCCTCCTTCTTCCCGAATGAGGAGATCCTTTACGACGACATGACCTATTACGCGAATCATCACGTCGTGAGCGTGTTCAATCAGGGCAACGACAACACCCGCGCGGGCAACTTTGAGGAGCTGCGCGCGTACATCAGCGCCCAGCTGCTGTGGAATCCGTCCATGACGCGGGAGCAGTACAACGCCATGATCGACGAGTTCATGACCTACTTCTATGGTGACGGCTGGCCGTATATCCGCCGTATGTTCGACGCCGTGACCGCGAAGGCGCAGAGCGACGGACATCACTTCAACATCTGGGACAAGCCCGAGAAGGTGCTGCCGTACAACGCGCGCAATAAGGACGACAAGGCCTTTGCCGAGGGGATGTGGACACTCTGCTGCAAGGCGCTCGACGCGGCGGCGACTGAGGTCCAGCAGGCACACGTCCGCAAGGCCGGCATACAGGCGCTCTACTACCGTCAGTTATTCGTCGGAAAGTCGAAATCCGACGAGAACACCGCTCTCAACAAGATGCTGTACGAGCGCATCAAGGAGTTCGGCATCGTCGCCATCGGCGCGTGGACGCCGCTGGGCGACGTCAAGGACTTCTCGATCAACCCTGCCAAGTGGGGATAACGGGACATGACGGCTCTCAAGCATAAGCTCGGGACGATTCTGCGGGGCGCGGGGAGGTTCTGCTGTGAGCTGATCTGTCCCCGCACCCGTGAGGAGTATGCCTGCCTGCTGGTATCCGGGCAAGGGCAGCCGGAGAGACGGTCCCGGTACCCGTGGCTGTTCCTCCGGGCATTTGCGGCCCTTTTGGGGCTATACTCCGTCTGTGTATTGTTCCAGTTGATCTTTGACACGAACTATACGATCAGCGCGGTCGTCGGCGCGTTCCTGTTTTCTCTGCCGGTCCTCGTGCTTGCGTACGAGCTGTGTCCGGACACCGGCATGGGCCTTGCGTGGCTGACGGCCTGCGCCGTGATCGGCGGCGGGCTGGCGCTGGCGAGTCCGATCGATACGCTGTGGTATCCAAAGGGCGATGTGCTGAGGCCCTTGTCTGTCGGGATTCTTGAGGAAACGGAAAAAGCGGTGGTTGCTATTGTGATTCTGCTGATCTCCAAGCGAAAGAAGCCCGTGGAGGGCCTCCTGATCGGGGCGGCCGTAGGCTGCGGCTTCGGGGCGTATGAAAATGTCATGTACCTGATGAACGCCTCTACTTCCGAACTCATTAAACACACGTTTGCCCGCGGCGTGATGCAGTACGTCACGCACATCGGGCTGACGGCGGCGGTCGGCTGGGCGTTCCGACGCTTCAAAAGGCCGTTGATCCACCCCGCTTTCTGGAGCGTGCTGGCAGGCGCGATGGCACTTCACGCGCTATGGGATACGAAGGTCTTCGACACCTTGCCCGCGTTCCTGCTGACGAAGATCTGCGGGACGACCGTGTTCTATTGGATCAAGCACGACGGGATATATTTGCTGATGACCGTGTTCTGGTTCCTTGTCATCCGCAAGGCCCGCAGGGAGTACCCGCTCCCGGAGGCGGACGCCGCCCCCGTGCGGCGCTTCACACGGACACACGCGGCAGCCCTGTCGCTGGCGGCCGCGCTGACGGTCACGGCCGGGCTGGGTTGCCTGTACGTGTACGAACACCAAGACGGGAAAAGTTTTGAATACCCGGTCGGCACGGTGGATGAATTCGTGAGCCGGATGCAGGGCGGTCTTGTTGCGTGTCCCGACCGCTCGCGTCCGTTTGATCCGAATTACGAAAGCAAAGTGCTCCGCTATGAGGATGGACAGATAACGTATGCCGAACAGATCGTGCCGGGTACGGGGGGCGTGCTGTGGCGGTATTACTACTATCTTGATGAGGAAAGCGGTGAACTGACTGACGACGGGTGGCCTCCCTCCATGATCATACAGACCGAGGATGAATACGGCCCTTGCGAAACCTTCGTTTATCCGGAGCAGTTGGACAGGATCGGGTATGATCGACGCACGGATGACGGTGTGGAGGGCGTGGATTACATTTTCTATTATCCGGTTTGCTATGGGGAATGTTTATGGCCGGAATTGCCCGAAGAGCTCATGTACGGGCTGCCCAAGGTAAAGGACGGGCAGGTCGTGTATTCCGGCAAGGTAGATACAACGCTGCTTGACAGCCCGTCGGACAAGGCGATCGTGATCGCCGTCGGCGCGTGCCTGCTGGTCGGCCTCGCGGCTCACGTCTTCTTTGCCGTCACCGCGCGGCGGAAGAAGACAGATGAGCCGCCGACCGAGACACCGTCCGAGCCGCAGGACGCCCGGCAGAAGACCACGACGCCCGTGTCCGTCGGCTTGACGGACATCGGCAGGATATTCGTATACGACGTCCGGTGATCCGTCCGCCACAGCACGCGGCCCGTGTCGGGATCCAGCCGGATCAGGGAGACCGTCTGACGATCCTTGTACCCGTACACGTACAGCTCGTCCTCCGCGTCGGGATGGCTTCCGGTGACCGCGAAGGCGGCGCACAGCATCCGGGCTGACATCAGGTCGTATATCTCGCCGAGGGCGTCACGGGCATCGTCCCCGCCCGCCGACAGCCGCACGAGGGCTGATTCAAGCCGGCCGGTCTCGTCTGCGTCCGATCTGTTCACTGCGCGTCACCTCCTTTTCTCGTTCTGTAAGGGAAACGTCCGGGAAAGCGGATCCCGGACAGGGAAGGAAAATTTTTTTATTGTAGCATATATTGCGCCGCTTTGCAATCCCGCCGCACCGAAATCCGTGAAAATCGTTGACAAACGCCCGGAAACCTTGTATAATAAGGCCGAGCGGACGTCCGACAGGACGGTCCGAACTGTAAAATACTGAAAGGGGATACCAATATGCTGAAGATCACCTTCATGGGCGCCGGCAGCACCGTTTTCGCCAAGAACGTCCTCGGCGACACCCTCCTGACCGAGGCACTCCGCGAGTGCGAGATCGCGCTGTACGATATCGACGCCGTCCGCCTTGAGGATTCCGCCCGCGTCATCAATGCCCTCAACCATAAGTACAACGAGGACCGCGCCGTCATCAGGACCTACCTCGGTCCGGAGCAGCGCAAGGACGCCCTGCGCGGCGCGCGCTTCGTCGTCGATGCCATTCAGGTCGGCCTCTACGATCCCTGCACCATCATCGACTTTGAGATCCCCAAGAAATACGGCCTCCGCCAGACCATCGGCGACACGCTCGGCATCGGCGGCATCTTCCGGGGTCTGCGCACCATCCACGTCCTCAAGGACTTCGCCCGTGACATGGAGGAGGTCTGCCCCGACGCGTGGTTCCTCAACTACACCAACCCGATGGCGATCCTGTCCGGGTATATGCAGCGCTATACCGGCGTCAGGACGATCGGCCTGTGCCACAGCGTGCAGGTCTGCACCGACTCGCTGTTCCACACGCTCGGCATCCCGGAGCGCCGCGCCGAGGTCGGACACGAGCTGATCGCGGGCATCAACCACATGGCGTGGCTGATCGAGCTGAAGGACAAGAACGGGAAGGATATGTATCCCGAGATCCGCGCTCTCGCCAAGGAGTGCAACAAGAAGAAGCACGGCAATATGGTCCGCATCGACTACATCGACAAGCTCGGTTACTACTGCACCGAGTCCTCGGAGCACAACGCCGAGTACAACTGCTTCTACATCAAGCCGAACTACCCGCAGCTGATCGACGACTTCTGCATCCCGATCGACGAGTACCCCCGCCGGTGCGTGAATCAGATCGCGGGCTGGAAGAAGCAGCGCGAGGATCTGCTGAACGGCGGTGACATCCGGCATACCCGTTCCCGTGAGTACGCGTCCCATATCATGGAGGCCATGGTCACCGACACGCCCTACAAGATCGGCGGAAACGTGCTGAATACGGGGCTTATCGACAACCTCGTGCCGGACGCCTGCGTGGAGGTGCCGTGCCTTGTCGACGGCGCCGGCATCCATCCGACGCACGTCGGACGTCTGCCCGTCCAGCTCGCGGCCATGAATATGACCAACATCAACTGCCAGCTGCTGACCATCGAGGCTGCCGTGACCGGCAAGAAGGAGCATATCTATCAGGCCGCGATGATGGATCCGCACACCGGTGCGCAGCTCTCCATCGACGACATCGTGAAGATGTGCGACGAGCTGTACGACGCCCACGAGGCAGCGGGATATCCTGTGTTCTGACAGGATGCCGGCGGGGCCGGGGGTACTGCCCGTCCCGACCGACGAACTGAAATTCTGCGCGTACCTTCAAAAGGGAGGCGGGACCCGTTCAGGCCCCGCCTCCCTGCTGCTGAGATGAAAAATCGACCGGGAGGGCGGAAAAATGGCAATAAACGCTGCCTGACAGACTTACTCACTGCAATAGAAGGAAACGGCAGCCTTTTATTGTCTTTATTACCAAATATCAAACCGCGGATATGTGAATTTTCTTCGTATATGTAGACAAATAATCCTTGCAATTATGACGGATTTGTGATATACTATGTATGATGAGTAAAAGGAGAGTGGGTTTTGAGCAAATCCACTCTTAACTTTTGTCAGAGAAAGCCGAAAACAAACGCCCGCAGAACGCCGCCGGCGCCGCAGAGAAAGGATCACCATCCATGGCAGACGAGAATCAGAAAATGCCCGCAGATAAGCCCGAACAGGCGAAAAAGGTCATAGCCAGACGGGTCCCGAATCCCGGCCGCAGCCGGATCGCGGAGGTCGTCCGCGAGCTCGCACAGCCCCTCGCCGACGAGCTGGGCTATATGCTCTGGGAGGTCGCCTTCGTCAAGGAGGGTGCGGATCACATCCTGCGCGTCACCATCGACAGCCTTGGAGAAGAGGGAATCACCGTCGACGACTGCGAGAAAATGTCCCACGCACTCGATCCCGTTCTGGACGAGGCCGATCCCATCGAATGCTCCTATCTGCTGGAGGTCGAATCTCCCGGCATCGAGCGTGAGCTGACGAGACCCGAGCATTTCGACTACTGCGAGGGCGTCAAGGTGGAGGTCCGTCTGTTCGCACCCGTGGACGGCAGCCGCGTCTTTACCGGCATCCTCGGCGGTATGGACGGGGAAGGGAATATCACCGTTGAGGTGAACGGCACGGATAAGGTCTTCCCCCGCGCCGCCGTTTCCAAGGTCCGCACCGTATTCGATTTCTGACCGAAAGACCGATCCGACCGTATAAGCGACTAACAAAATTCCCGAAAGGATGGAAAACCATGAACGCAGAGTTCTTCAACGCCCTTGAACAGCTGGAAAAGGAAAAGGGCATTCCCCAGACGTATATGCTGGATAAGATCGCTACCGCGCTGCAGGCCGCCTTCAAGAAGGAGTATGGCAACACCGTGCTGATGCGCGTGGATCCCGATACCGAGAAGAAGAAGATGAGAGTGTACCGCCAGTGGACCGTGGTGGAGACCGTTGAGGATCCCGTCTGCGAGATGTCCCTGGAGGAAGCCAAGACCATCCACAAGAAGACCGACATCGGCGCCACGATCGAGAAGGAAGTCAAGACCGACGCCATGCACCGCCTGTCTGCCGCCGCTGCCAAGAACGTCATCATCCAGAGCATCCGCGAGGGCGAGCGTCAGGCTATGCAGGAGGCTTACGAGAACAAGAAGGAAGAGCTGATGACCGCTACGGTCAGCAAGGTCGACCGTGAGACCGGCAACGTCATCCTTGAGCTGGATCAGGGTGAGAACATCCTCACCAAGACCGAGCAGATCCCCGGCGAGACGCTGTACGTCGGCCAGAAGATCAAGGTCTACCTGACCGAGATCAACCGCGAGGCCAAGGGCCCCGTCGTCACGCTCTCCCGCATCCATCCCAAGCTGGTGTGGAGACTGTTCGAGCTGGAGGTCCCCGAGATCCAGGACGGCACCGTCATCATCAAGGGCGTTTCCCGCGAGGCCGGCTCCCGCACCAAGATCGCCATTTACTCCCGTGATCCGGACGTCGACGCCGTCGGCGCCTGCATCGGAAGCCGCAACATGAGAATCGACGCGATCCTCGCCGAGCTGGCAGGTGAGAAGATCGATATCGTCAAGTACAGCGACGTCCCCGAGGAGTACATCGCCGCCGCGCTCGCGCCCGCTACGGTGCGTTCCGTTACCATGACGGGTGAGCAGGCGTGCCGCGCCATCGTCAGCCCCGACCAGCTGTCGCTGGCCATCGGCCGTGAAGGACAGAACGTCCGTCTGGCCGCCAAGCTGACCAGATACAAGATCGACATCAAGACCGAGTAAATAATCCGCACGGACAAGGAGGCAGAACGGGATATGAGCGACGAGAAAAAAGCAGCGAATCCGCAGCCTGTCAAGGTCCGCAAGATCCCGATGCGCCAATGTCTGGGCTGCAACGAGCATAGACCCAAGGCAGAACTGCTCCGGGTGGTCCGCACCCCCGAGGGCGAGACGCTGCTCGACTTCACCGGGCGCAAGTCCGGCCGGGGCGCGTACATCTGCCGGGACGTCAAGTGCCTCAAGCGGGTCCGCAAGAGCCACAGGCTGGAAAAGAGCCTGAACTGCGAGATCCCCGACGAAGTGTACGACCGCATGGAGGCGGAGCTGACCGCTGCCGGGCAGGACGCATGACGGATATCATTAACGAAAACGCAAACGGAGGCGGACAAAACGGGCAGGACGGCGCGAAGCTGCTGTCCACGATCGGATTGTGCGCCCGCGCGGGAAAGCTGATCGTCGGGACGCCCATGGTGTGCGAGGCACTCCGCAAGGCAGGCACCGTGATCTGCGTGCTGGAGGCGTCCGACACCTCGGACAACACCCACAAGAAGCTGACCGATAAATGCGCCTTCTACCGCGTACCCTGCCGCAGGCTGGAAGCCGGCGGAGCGGTGCTGGGTCATGCCGTCGGCAAAACGGGGGCTGTCGCCGCCGTAGCCGTTACGGACAAAAGCCTGTACGGGGCGCTTGAAAAGTATCTTTGAGTTTACCGCAGCGCAACCACACATATCAACCCGTCCGGCGGACAGCCGGATACAGAGCTGATCGTTCCTCTCCGCGGGGAACGCACAGCCTTCATTTGAGGAGGAAGTATGGCATTCAATCCACAGTTCAAAATTAACCAGATGGCAAAGGACATGGGGCTGAAAAGCAAGGATCTGACAGATGCCCTGGCCGGAGCGGGCATGGGCGACGTGAAGACCCAGAAGGTCCTCTCGGCAGAGGAGTTTGATATTCTGATGCAGACGCTCACCGAGGCAAATCAGGTTGACGACATTTATCAGTATATGGATGGCAAGACCTGTATTCCTTCCGTGAAGGCTGCCGAGAAGGCCGCCGCCGAAAAGGCAGCGGCAGAAAAGGCTGCCAGAGAGGCCGCCGAAAAGGCCGCCGCCGAGAAGGCAGCGAGGGAGGCCGCCGAAAAGGCTGCCGCCGAGAAGGCCGCGAAGGAGGCTGCCGAAAGGGCTGCCGCCGAAAAGGCTGCGGCAGAAAAGGCCGCAAAGGAAGCAGCGACGAAGGCCGCCGAAAAGGCTGCTCGTGAAGCTGCCGAAAAAGCAGCTGCCGAGAAGGCCGCGAAGGAAGCAGCCGAGAAGGCCGCCAAGGAAGCCGCCGAAAAGGCTGCTGCCGACAAGGCTGCCGCCGAGAAGGCCGCGGCTGAAAAAGCAGCCGCCGATAAGCTTGCCGCCCGCGAAGCTGCCGAGAAGGCTGCCCGCGTGGAGGTCGAGCGTCTGAGAGCGGAAAAGGCCGCCAAGGCCGCCGCAGCTGCCGCACGTGCCAACGGCACCGCGCCCGGCAGTCAGCAGAGACCGGCAGCGGGCGTTCAGACGAACAATCCCGCACAGAGCGGGAACCGCCGTCCCGCAGGCGGTCAGCAGACGCCCGCTCAGGGCGCTCAGACCCGCCCCGCAGGCCAGCGCACCGATACGCGTCCCGGCGATTTCCGCCCGGCCGGTCAGACCCGTCCGGCAGGCGACCGCCCCGCTTATAACAACGACCGCCCGGCGTACAGCTCCGACCGTCCCGCCGGTCAGCGCCCGGCAGGTGACCGCCCCGCTTACGCCGGCGACCGTCCGGCAGGGGATCGTCCCGCATACGGCAGTGACCGCCCCGCAAGCGGCTTCCAGCAGGGAGGCGCCCGTCCCGGCTTCAACAACCAGCCCCGTCCCGCAGGCACCGGTAACCGCGGCAACGACCGTGGCGGCGACCGCGACAAGGGCGACTTCAACCAGAACGCACCCAAGGAGCATTTCCAGGTGCAGGCTACCGTGCGTGGCCAGACGCCCAAGGGCGGCGACGTCCAGAAGGTGCCGAGAGGCGCGACCCGTGTGGTCGATACGCGCGGTACGACCGTTGATCTTTCCAAGTACGATGACAAGCTGAACAGCTTCGTGTCCGACCATATGCAGGATGCCCGCGGCGGCAGCCAGAAGGTGTCCAAGAAGGGCGGCCAGCAGGGCCAGACCGGTAAGGGCGCCGCACCCGCACCCCGTAAGCCCATCAAGGCCGCGTCCAAGAAGCAGCAGGCTCCCGTGAAGAAGGCGCCGCTGAACGTGCAGATCCCCGAGGAGATCGTGGTCAGCGATCTCGCCGCCCGTCTGAAGGTGACCGCCGCCGAGGTGGTCAAGCGCCTGATGCTCATGGGCGTCATGGCGTCTCTCAATCAGACGGTCGATTACGATACCGCGGCCCTCGTGGCCGAGGAGCTGGGCGCCGTGCCCTCCAAGGAGGTCGTGGTGTCCATTGAGGAGCGTCTGTTCGACCAGACCGAGGATACCGAGGAGAGTCTCGTTACCCGTGCGCCCGTCGTGTGCGTCATGGGTCACGTTGACCACGGTAAGACCTCCCTTCTGGACGCGATCCGCAACACGCACGTGACCGCGGGCGAGGCCGGCGGCATCACGCAGCACATCGGTGCGTACCGCGTGCAGATCGACGGACAGGATATCACCTTCCTCGATACGCCCGGACATGAGGCGTTCACCGCCATGCGCGCGAGAGGCGCACAGGCGACCGATATCGCGATCCTCGTGGTCGCGGCCGACGACGGTATCATGCCGCAGACGGTCGAGGCCATCAACCACGCCAAGGCCGCGGGCGTCGATATCATCGTGGCCATCAACAAAATGGATAAGCCCGGCGCTGATCCCGAAACGGTCAAGCAGGAGCTGACCAAGTACGACCTCGTTCCCGAGGAATGGGGCGGCGACGTCATGTGCGTGCCGGTGTCCGCGCTGACGCACATAGGCATCGATACGCTGCTTGAGGACGTGCTGCTGGTGGCTGAGGTCAAGGAGCTGAAGGCCAACCCGGACCGCCGCGCCAAGGGTATCGTCATCGAAGCCAAGCTGGACAAGGGCAAGGGCCCTGTGGCCACCGTGCTGGTGCAGAACGGTACGCTGCGTCCCGGCGACATCGTGATCGCCGGCGAGGCTGTCGGACGCGTCCGCAACATGACCGACCACACCGGCCGCACCGTCAAGACGGCAGGTCCCTCCGTGCCCGTGGAGATCACGGGTCTTGCGGACGTGCCCGTAGCCGGTGATGAGTTCGAGGCTGTCGAGGACGAGCGTATGGCCCGTGAGCTGGCCGACCGCCGCCGCAGCAAGTCCAAGGAAGAGGAGTTCAAGAGGAACGCCCGTGCAAACCTCAATACGCTGTTCGAGCAGATGAATTCCGGCGTGAAGGATCTGAACATCATCGTCAAGGCCGATGTGGACGGTACCGTGGAGGCCGTGAAGGCATCCCTCCAGAAGCTGTCCAACGACGAAGTGCGCGTGCAGGTCATCCACTCTGCCTGCGGCGGTATCACCGAGGGCGACGTGACCTTTGCCGCCGCCTCCAACGCGATCATCGTCGGCTTCAACGTGCGTCCCGACAAGCAGGCTCTGGATTCCGCCGAGCGTCAGGACGTCGAGATCCGCACCTACCGTGTCATTTACGAGTGCATCGAGGAGATCGAGGCGGCCATGAAGGGTATGCTCGCGCCCAAGTTCCGCGAGAACCTGCTCGGCCATGCCGAGGTCCGTCAGATCATCCACGTGTCCTCCGTGGGCACCGTCGCCGGCTCCTATATCACCGACGGTAAGGTCACCCGCGCGTCCCAGATCCGTGTCGTCCGCGACGGCATCGTGATCTTCGAGGACAAGATCGCATCTCTTCGCCGCTTCAAGGACGACGTCAAGGAAGTGGCCGACGGCTATGAGTGCGGTATCACGCTCGAGCGCTTCAACGATATCAAGGAAGGCGACGTCCTCGAGGCGTTCGTCATGGAGGAGATCCCTCAGTAAAGATCCGATGCAGGGCGCTGCCCTGCACCGCTCATGAGCTATGAATACGGGAAAGGGAGGCGGCGGTATGGGTATCGACAGCTTTGACGAGCAGGTCAATTCTCTGAAGGATATGATGGCGTCCGCAAAGCGTATCGTCTTTTTCGGCGGCGCGGGCGTATCGACGGAGAGCGGTATCCCCGATTTCCGGTCGGTGGACGGACTGTATAACCAGCAGTACGACTATCCGCCGGAAACGATCCTGTCCCACTCCTTCTTCTTGACCAAAACCAAGGAATTTTACCGCTTCTACCGCAGCAAAATGCTGTTCGACCCGGCCAAGATCAAGCCGAACGGCGCGCATCTCGCGCTGGCTCGTCTTGAGGCGCAGGGAAAGATGGACGGCACGGGCGTTGTGACGCAGAATATCGACGGCCTGCATACGGCTGCCGGCTCCCGGACGGTCTGGGAGCTGCACGGCTCGATCCACCGCAACAGATGCATGAGATGCGGGCGGTCTTACCCGCTTTCTGCCGTGGCGGAGAGCGAGGGCATCCCGCGCTGCGCGTGCGGCGGCATCATCAAGCCGGACGTCGTGCTGTACGAGGAATGTCTCGACGAGAACGTGATCGAGGGCGCGGTGAGAGCGATCAGCCGGGCGGATCTTCTGATCATCGGCGGCACGTCGATGACGGTCTACCCCGCCGCAGGCCTCATCGGGTACTTCAATGGTGACAGGATCGCCGTCATCAACCGGGATGCCACGGGCGCCGACAGAGACGCCGACCTCGTGATCCGTCATCCGATCGCAAAGGTGCTGGAAGGCGCCGTACAAACCTTGTAAATCGTAAAATCGAAAAGAGAAAAATCCGGAAGAAAGGGGCTGTTGAGCTTGAAATACGAAAAATCATGCGGAGCGCTGGTGTTCCGTCAGGACCCGAAGACGGGCCGCAAGTATGTTCTGATGATCCGTCACAAGCACGGAGGACACCGTTCCTTCCCCAAGGGACACGTCGAGCCGGGCGAGACCGAGCATGAGACAGCCATCCGCGAGGTGGAGGAGGAGACGGCTGTCCGGATCCGCATCACCTCGGACTTCTGTGAGAAGGTACATTACAGTCCCATGCCGGGGGTGCAGAAGGAGGTCGTGTACTTCCTGTCCATCACCGACCAGAAATCGACGCACCCGCACAGCGGCGAGATCGCCGACGTGGAATGGGTGCCGCTGGAGAACGCCGAGCGTTCCCTGACGCACGAGAACGACAAGATCGTCCTTCGCTCCGCACTCAAGTGCTTGGAGCAGACGGCAGTATAAACGGCCCGGAGCGGAGCCGGCCCACGGTTGTGGGCCGGCTCCGCTTTCGGGTCACAGGTACTGCTTCATCGTCCGGATGTGCTTGTCCTCGAACGCCGTGATCTCGTCGGCGATCCGGACCAGCTCCGCGCAGCCGGGCTTGCCGTCGTAATCGTTGCGGAGCTTGGCCGCCTCGGTGATCGACATGGTGGAGCCCTCGATGATCATCTGCGCGATGTGGCTGTCGGTCGCGTCCATGAGCGTGTTCATGGTGATGCCCATGCGAGCCATCCACTTGGGGATCGGATTCTCCTCGACAGACTTGACGCAGTGATCGCCGAGGATGCTTTTGACGTCCCCGGCGGTCTTCTCGTAGAAGCTCAGGGAGGCGGACAGGGCGGTCTTGATGCGTTCATCCTTGACCTTGGGCAGCAGATGGATGACGGCATCGCTGCTCATATTCAGATTCTTGTACATTTCGGTCCCCATGTCGACGGCGGGATCCTTCCGCGCCTCGGCAGAGGGGGCTTTTTCCTTGGTTTCGTTCATGCGGTGATCTCCTTGACGGCAGAAGAATGACGTGCTGTCGTGCCGTCATAGGGAGTATGCCCGGAACAGCCTCAAAATATCGGCAAAAAACTCTTGCATATCACGGAAAAATGTGCTATAATAAATCGGTATGCTTATATACCGTGAAAGGATACGTTGATATGAATTGCAATCGAAAAACATACGGTACGAAGCTGATCCTCTGGCTGCTCTGCGGCACCATGCTGCTCGGCGTGACAGCCTGCACGTCCCCGGACAGCCCGGCCGACGGGTCCGATACGCAGGCCGCGGCTCCGACCGACGCACCCACCGAGGCGCCCACCGAGCCCGAGACTGTGGACCCGGAGGAGGCTGCCCGTCTCAAGGAGGAAGCCATGAAAGCACTGTACGACAGCACCGAAGCCACGCTCCTGCCGATCGGCGGCTTCTCCACCCCCAGCACCGAGCTGCGCGACCACAATACGGGCGTCGAGGGCAGCTATCAGGCCGCGTGGCAGCTGGTCGCCGACGCCGGCCTCAACTACATGATCACGCTGGAGGAATGGTCGTCCTCCTACTGGATCGTGGAAGCGATCGAGGCCGCTCAAAAGGCCGGTGTGAAGCTGTACTATCAGGGGCTTGACGACCCGGACCGCTCTATTGAGTTCATGAAGCTCATGCTGGAGTCCGCGGGCGCCGACGCGTTTGCCGGCATCTACCTCAAGGACGAGCCCTGCTATGACGATCTGGACGAGCTCGGACAGCACACGCAGAAGGTCCGTGACGCGATGGGTGACAAGCAGTATCCCGTTTTCTCGAATCTGCTGCCCACCTACGCTCCCGCGACCTCTGTATCCTCCGATTACAGGGATTACGTACATCAGTACATCGAGAAATGTAAGCCGGACGTGCTGATGTTCGACTACTACCCCTTCGCCGGCGGTGACACCACCCCTGCGCTGATCGCCAACAACGCCTGCGCCATGATCGAGGCAAAGGAGGCGGGGATCCCGGTCTGGACGTTCGTGCAGTCCTCCGGCTGGGGCGGCTTCAACGAGCCCAACCAGTATCAGATTCGCCTCAACGCCAACCTCAACCTCGCTATGGGTGCAAAGGGCCTCTGCTACTTCGTCGCCTGCGAGCATTACCCGAATTGGAGCTACACCGCGATGATCAACGCGGACGGCAAGACCACCAAGCTGTACGACAAGGTCAAGACCGTCAACGACGAGCTGCTGGCCATGAAGGGCGTCTACCTCGGCTACACCTGCGAGGGCGTCATGCTCGTCAACTATAAGAACGTCGACCGCTACCTGCCCAAGACCCGCAGCGAGGAGTTCGCTCTTGAGAGCTACGGCGTCGTCGCGTCCGCGGCACCCGAGAGCACCGGCAAGTTCCTGATCGGCTGCTTCACGGACGGCGAGGGCGGCACCGGCTACTACGTCGTCAATCTGGACAGTAAGAAGTCCTCCTCCGTCACGCTCACCTTCGCGTCCGACGCTTCCGGCAGCTACAGCCTGTGGACCCCGGCCGGTGTCACCGATATGGGTGACGTGACCGCCGACGGCACGCTGACAGTCGCGCTCGATAAGGGCGCCGGCGCGTTCCTCTGCGTCGCGCCGAAGGCAAACTGATCCCACACCGAAAGGAGACCGCCCATGAGCTGGCTCATGCCGGACGCGATGTTCCGCACCTACGACGAGATCACCCCGGAATGGCTCACCGCGCACGGCATCCGGGCGATCCTCTCTGACATCGACAACACCCTCGCCCCCTATGAGCAGCCCGAGCCGGACGAGAAGCTCCGGGCGTGGATCGACGCCCTCCGCGGCGCCGGCATCACCGTCGCGCTGATCTCCAACAACGAGCGGGAGCGCGTCGAGCTGTTCAACAGAAGCCTCGGCCTGACGGCATATTGGAAGAGCGGCAAGCCCTTCCGGAAGTACCTCGTCCGGGCCATGAAGGATATGGGCAGCGACAAGCACGATACGGCGATCCTCGGCGACCAGCTGCTGACCGACGCGCTGGCGGGCAAGCACATCGGCCTCAAGGCGCTCATCGTCCCGCCTATCAAGGACAAGACCACGCTGTTCTTCCGCTTCAAGCGCCTGTGCGAGAAACCGTTCATCCGCCGCTTCAAAAAGAAGCACGGCATCGATTGGTAACTTTATTCTCCGGTATATTTCTCTGAAAGTTCTTGAAAATTCTCAAGAAACTTCTTTCAAGAAGTTTCTTGAGCGGGGTTCGGGGCAGAGCCCCGAGCGAATCCCCCACGGGGTTCGGGGCAGAGCCCCGCACGTTCTCCCGTAGAAAGGATACATTATGAGCAACCCGAAATTCGGCCCCGGCGGCAACGGGGCGTGGTTCAAGGCGGAGGGTGGCAAGTCCACCCTGCAGGCGCCCGGCTGGCTGCAGAGCAAGGGACTCGACGCCTACGAATTCGAGGCCGGGCGGGGCATCGTCACCGGAGACACCGTGCTGGCCCAGATCGGAAGCAAGGCACGCGAGCACGGCATCCTGATGTCGCTGCACACGCAGTACTTCATCTCCCTGTCCTCCGTTGAGGAGGAGAAGCGCCTCAAGAGCATCGACTATATACAGCAGTCCCTGCACGCCGCGGAGCTGCTCGGCGCGGATACAGTCGTCATCCACAGCGGCTCGGCGGGCAAGATCTCCCGTGAGGAGGCCATGCGGCTGTCCTGCGATACGCTGGCAAAGCTCATGGAGTGCATCGGGGATACCGGCATCCGCCTGGGCATCGAAACGATGGGCAAACAGAATCAGCTCGGCACGCTGGACGAGGTCATCGAACAGTGTAAGGTCGACCCGCATTTCCATCCCGTCGTTGACTTCGGCCACCTCAACGCCCGTGCGTGCGGCGGAGAGTTCCCCGACTGCGACAGCTACCGCCGCGTCTTTGACCGTGTGGCAAGCGCACTCGGAGACGGGTACGCAAGGACCATGCACTGCCATTTCTCCAAGATCGAGTACACCGGCGCGGGCGAGAAAAAGCACCTTACCTTCGCGGACGAGACCTTCGGCCCGGCGTTTGAGCCGCTCATGGAGGCCATCGTGAAGGACGATCTGTCCCCGCGCATCATCTGCGAATCCGACGACACCATGGCCGAGGACGCCCTCGCCATGAAGCAATACTGGAAATCCATCAACGAAAGGAATCGATAACCATGTCTCATCTGACCAATCTTCAGGCGCAGCTCAGATGCGCCCACGTCGAAGCCATCCTCGTCTCCTCTGAGATCAACCAGCGCTACCTGACCGGTTTGAATTACACGGACGGCTACGTGCTCGTCCTGCCCGAAAAGGCGTACCTGCTTGCCGACTTCCGGTACATCGAGGTCGCCAGAGCCACTGCCGACGCGTCCGAGATCGAGGTCATCATGCCTGAGGGCTCCATGCTCCGCTGCGTGGCTGACCTGCTGAAGGACAACAACGTCAAGGGCCTCTGCTACGAGGAGGAGACAGTCTCCTGTGCGCTCCGCGTCCGGTACGGTCAGACCTTTGAGGGCGTCGAGCTGCTGACCGGCGGCTCCAAGCTGTTGGACGGTCTGCGCCTCTATAAGGACGCCGCCGAGATCGAGTGCATGAAGCAGGCACAGAAGCTGACCGACGACGCGTTCACGCATATCCTCGAGTTCATCACCCCCGAGCGGACCGAACTGGAGGTCGCGCTGGAGCTGGAGTTCTTCATGAGAGCGCACGGCTCCGAGGGCACCGCCTTTGAGACCATCGCCGTTTCCGGCCCCAACTCCTCCAAGCCTCACGGCGTACCCGGCCCCGTCAAGCTGACCAAGAACGCCTTCTTCACCATGGACTTCGGCGCAAAGGTCAACGGCTACTGTGCCGACATGACCCGCACCGTCGTGGTCGGCAAGGCTGATGACGAGATGAAGCGGCTGTACAATACCGTCCTGGCTGCCCAGCTCGCCGCGATCGAGTCCCTGCACGTCGGGCAGGCCTGCTGCGACGCCGACAAGGTCGCCCGCGACATCATCGACAACGCCGGATACAAGGGCTGCTTCGGACACAGCCTCGGTCACGGCGTCGGCCTGTACATCCACGAGTCTCCCCGCTGCGCGTCCGGCACCCCCCGCGAGAGCGTGCTGAAGCCCGGCCACGTCGTGACCATGGAGCCCGGCATCTACATCGCCGGCAAGTACGGCTGCCGCAT
This sequence comes from Clostridia bacterium, assembly GCA_024404505.1. GTDB lineage: Bacteria > Bacillota > Clostridia > Oscillospirales > CAG-272 > CAMEON01. The sequence continues at coordinate 4,466 of JAKSPU010000006.1, read as the reverse complement.
CGAGGATATGGTCACCGTCCTGCCCGACGGGTCGATCTATGATTTCACCCGCAGCCCCAAACAGCTGATCGAACTGTAAGCGATTAATACGGTCCGCCTTGAATGTGCATACAAAAACGTATAATTGCATATTCAAGGCGGCTTCCTGCCGTCAGGAATGGATAAAAAAGGCGGATCGCGGCCCTGTTTACCGGAAAAGCAGGATTATGTTACAAATTATTTATTTTTTATTCGGTATAACCTATTGCAAAAGAAGGGAAACCGTGGTATAATCATTCTGTTTTGATTCATATAGTTATCAGCAGACGTGGTACCTTATGGTCACATATTTTTTTATTTAAGGAGAAATCACATCATGAAAAAGATCCTTTCCATCGCGCTGGCCGTCCTGATGCTGACGACCGCTGTCCTGACCTTCGCCTCCTGCGGCGAAAAGAAGGACAACGAACTGGTCATGGCCACCAACGCAAACTTCCCCCCCTATGAGTTCGTAGACGACGGCGGCGCTTACGCCGGCATCGACGTTGAGATCGCTACTGCCATCGCCGAGAAGCTCGGCATGACCCTCAAGATCGAGAACGTGGAGTTCGGCTCCATCGTCGGCGGTGTCGAGAGCGGCAAGTACGATATGGGTATGGCCGGCATGACCGTTACCGATGATCGTCTGAAGCACGTCAACTTCTCCACCTCCTACGCAACCGGCATCCAGGCCATCATCGTCACCGAGAATTCTCCCTATACCTCTCTTGATGACTTCTACAACATGGACGCCGACGGCAACTACGTGTCTGTCAAGGACGGCGTCAAGATCGGTGTCCAGCAGGATACCACCGGTGACATCTACTGCTCCGATACCGTTGAGAACTTCGGCTTCGGCTCCGAGAACGTCACCTCCTACAAGAACGGCGCAGACGCCGTGCAGGCACTCGTGACCGGCAAGGTGACCGCCGTGATCATCGATAACGAGCCCGCCAAGTCCTTTGTCAAGGTCAACACGGGTCTGAAGATCCTCGACACCTCTTACACCGAGGAGCAGTACGCCATCGCTATTTCCAAGGAAAACACCGAGTTGCTCGAAAAGATCAACAAGGCGCTGGCCGACCTGACCGCCGAGGGCAAGATCGACGAGATCATCAAGAAGTACATTCCCGCTGACTGATTCTGCAGAACGGAGAGTCGGGGCGCTTGACCGCCCCGGCTTTTCTGTCTGTTCAAACTGTCCACGTCCGTTACGGACGCATCCCTTTTCTGAAAGGATACACCTGTATGTTTGACGCTATCAAAAGATGGTTCCAAGGCATAGCCGAGGATTTTACCGACAATTTCATCACCGGCGACCGCTGGAAATGGCTGCTGGAGGGCTTGAAGAATACGCTCATCATCTCGCTGCTGGCCGTGCTGATCGGCATTGTCATCGGCGTCATCGTAGCGAGCGTGCGGTCTACCTATGACAAAAACGGGGAAGCCATGCGTCTGCGCGGCGGCTTCGGCTTCAAGGTATTTTCGTTCTTCAACTGGCTGTGCAACGTGTACCTGACCGTCATCCGCGGCACGCCTATGGTCGTGCAGCTGCTGATCATGTACTTCATCATATTCGCGTCCTCGACCAATGGTCTGATGGTGGCGGTTATCTCCTTCGGCATCAACTCGGGTGCCTATCTTGCGGAGATCTTCCGCGGCGGCATCATGTCCGTGGACGGCGGGCAGTTTGAAGCAGGACGTGCGCTGGGCTTCAATTACGTACAGACGATGATATACATCGTGATCCCGCAGATGTTCAAGATCGTGCTCCCGACGCTGTGCAACGAGTTTATCGCGCTGATCAAGGAGACTGCCGTTGCGGGCTACGTGGGCATCCGCGATCTGACCAAGGCCGGAGATGAGATCCGCGGCCGCACCTTCTCGGCGTTCATGCCGCTGATCGCCGTGGCGCTCATCTACCTCGGTCTCGTGATGCTGCTGACCAAGCTCGTATCTCTGCTTGAAAGGAGGCTGCGCAAGAATGAACGCTGATATTTCGGATCGCCCCGCAAGCGGGGAGGAGATGATCCGCGTCGAGGGACTCAAGAAGCATTATATCAAGCGCAACGGTTTCGGCGAGATCAGGGCGCTGGACGGCGTTGACGTCACGATCAACAAGGGAGAGGTCGTGGTCATCATCGGTCCGTCGGGCAGCGGAAAGTCCACGCTGCTGCGCTCCTTGAATATGCTGGAGCTGCCCACCGAGGGGCGGATCTGGGTCGACGGCGAAGAGATCACCGACAGGAAAGCGGATGTCAACCGCCTCCGCCACAAGATGGGCATGGTATTCCAGCACTTCAATCTGTTCCCGCACATGACCGTGCTGCGGAACATGACCATCGCGCCCATGAAGCTCCGCAAAGAGACGCAGGAGGAAGCCGAGGCGCGCGCCATGAAGCTGCTGGAAAAGGTCGGGCTCAAGGATCGCGCCGGTGCTTACCCGAACCAACTTTCCGGCGGTCAGAAGCAGCGCGTGGCCATTGTCCGCGCTCTGTGTATGCAGCCTGACGTGATGCTCTTCGACGAGCCTACCTCCGCGCTCGACCCCGAAATGGTCGGGGAGGTGCTGGAGGTCATGAAGGACCTTGCCCGCGGCGGCATGACGATGGCCTGTGTCACGCACGAGATGGGCTTTGCCCGCGAGGTCGCGACCCGCGTCATCTTCATCGACGGCGGCAGGATCATCGAAGAGGGCACGCCAGATCAGATGTTCAATCACCCGCAGTCCGAGCGGCTGCAGTCCTTCCTTGCGAAGGTGCTGTAAGGGAGCGCTCGCGGGGCTCTGCCCCGCGCCCCGAGGATGCGTTTGCGGGGCTCTGCCCCGCGCCCCGAGGATGCGTTTGCGGGGCGCTGTCCCGCACCCCGAGGATGCGTTTGCGGGGCTTTGCCCCGCGCCCCGCTTAAACCCTTCTTGAAAGAAGGGTTTAAGGATCCCAAGAACTTTTATACAGGGTCAAAGATTGACCGAGGTTCAGTTTACGCTGAACGAGACAGGTGGGTGCCGTCACGGGTGCTCACCTTTTTATTAACGCCCATGCGGGGACCCTTTACCCCGCTCTTACGCGCAATCTCGCTCCCCGCAGGATGAGGGTGCAGGGAGAAGAGCCGCCCAAGGGCGGCAGGGCATCGCCGCTCCCTTCTCCCTGCTATAAAATAATATATTTCCCCCGCCCGTGGGGCGGGGGGTAGGTCCCCTCGCGCCGGGGCGCGAGGCGTTCCCCTGCCGCCCGGCTCCCTGCAGAGAAGCAGGGAGCCGGGCGATACGTTATAATTTTTGCCATCAGCCCCGAACCTCTTGACAGGACAGGGAATATGGGGTATAATAGATACGAAAAACAGAATGGAGGTACAAAAACATGACTGTTACCAAGAAGTCCACCATCGGAGACGTGCTGGACGCGGCTCCCGATACGGCCGTATTCTTTTTGGAGATCGGTATGCATTGCCTCGGCTGTCCCAATGCCCGCGGCGAATCCATTGAGGACGCCTGCGACGTTCACGGCACCGATGCCGACGAGCTGGTCGAGAAGATCAATGCGTTCCTGAAGGAGCAGGAATAAACGGCAGGGCGGCACGGGAAAACGGGCCGCCCGCTTTTTTCGGGATCCGAAGAAAAAACAGAAACGGGAAAGAAAGTAAAATACATGATCAGACTGACACCCCGGCTGCTGACAGCCGCAAACTACGTCCGTCCGGGACATCTGACCGCGGACGTAGGCACCGACCACGCGTATCTGCCGATCTGGCTCTGTGAGAGCGGGACGCTGACACCGGTCCCGGTCCCGGATGGCGCGCCCGTCATGAAGGGGCAGCCGTACCCGGCCTCCCTCTGCGCGATCGCCTCGGATATCCATCAGGGACCGGTGGACAGAGCCGCTTTGCACGTTCGTATGGCCGGGCTTGCCGACCGCATCCTGACGGTCAGGACCGACGGCCTGCACGGTCTGGAGTGCTTTTCTCCGACCGACATCATCATATTCGGCATGGGCGGCGAGCTGATTGCGTCCATCCTTGCGGAAGCGCCGTGGACAAAGGATCCGGCGGTACGGCTGATTTTGCAGCCCATGACGCACGCCGAAAAGCTGCGGACGTTCCTGCTGGACAACGGCTTTGCTGTCATCGGGGAGACCTTGTCCACGGAGGAATCCCGCATTTACCAGACGATCTGCGTGGAGTACCGCCCCGAAGAACAGCTGCCTGCCGACGCCCGCCGACTGGCCTGCCTGCTGACAGGCTGCGTTTATCCTGACGGGCAGCGGAGCCTGCACCGTGAGCTGATCCGGCGCATGATAAACACGCATACCGCCAGCCGGGACGCCCGCGCGTCTGCCGGTCTGGACACGGACGAGGAGAACAGGCTGCTCGACGATCTCGCGGCGCTGGCCGCGGGACTTAAGGCATTACCGCACAATGATGACGGTACAGATGCGCCGTCAGAAATTTCG
>JAKSPU010000059.1 GCA_024404505.1 Clostridia bacterium | reverse complement strand
GAGATTGGTGGGTGCCGTCATGGGCGCCCGCCTTTTTTGAAACGCAGTCGCGGGGCCCCCGCTCTGATGTGCAGACCCGCATCCCACAGGATGAGGGTGCAGAGAGAAGGGAGCGGCGCAGCCGCTCCCTTCTCTCTGCGTAAAAAGATTTATTACTCCCCCTCCCGCGCACGGGAGGGGGCTGGGGGGTAGGTCCCCGAGCCTCGGAGGCGCGAGGCGATCCCCGCCTGCCGGGCGAAGGCAGGAAGTGCGGATCAGAAACCTTCACGGGATTTCCGGCGATGCTTCGCCGGCGGGTTTACTTTTCCACGTTCCTCTGCTTTGCAAAATTCTCCATGATGCTGTCCAGCTCATCGAGCACCTTCTTATCCGGCTCTCTGCGCTGCATATGCCGCTGCTTCTGCTGCGGCTTCTGCCGCTGATCGTTCTTCATATCTTCATCCAGCTCCATGCGCCACGAGCAGTCCTCGGCAAGGGGCGTCTCGCAGCGGACAGCGCTGATTGCATTTGACACGGCGCGGTAGCTGACGCCCATGCCGCGCTTGTCCTGACGGAAATTGGCGGCGTGCGACGAGCGGATACCGATATCCCCGGCGGCCTCTACGGCGTCGATGTTGGCGGCGAGGAAGATGAACTCCCAACCGGCGGACTCGGTCCGCTCGTTGATCATCTGCTTGACCTCGGCCTGATTGTAAGTATGGCTTGCGTTCTCCATGCCGTCCGTCATGATGACGAAGACGGTATGCTCCGGCACGTCCTCGGGGCGGACGTACTTATGGATGCCCGTGATGTGGCGGATCGTATCGCCCAGCGCGTCGTACAGCGCGGTGCAGCCGCCGACCGTGAAGTCCTTCGTCGTCATAGGCGCGACCTCCTGAATGGAAACGCGGTCATGGAGATACTTCATTCTCGTATCGAACAGGACCGTCGTCACGAAGACGGTGCCCTCCTGTGCGCGCTGCTTTTCCAGTGTTGCATTGAAGCCGCCGACGGTGTCTCCCTCAAAGCCCTGCATGGATCCGCTTCTGTCCAGCACGAACACGACCTCGGTAATGTTGTTTTTCATATATTTTTTCCTCCTGATGATGTTTTATTGTCTGCCTTTCCCCGGCAGCATCATCATTATACAACATTTTCCGGTTTCGCGGGTCAATCGGTGATTTACCGTAAAAGGAACGCATGGGGGTTCTTGCTCCGGGTCGGGGACGCGCTTGCTGGGCTCTGCCCCGCACCCAAGGACGCATTTGCGGGGCTCTGCCCCGCACCCCGCTCAAGGACTTCTTGAAAGAAGTCCTTGAGAATCTCAAGAACTTTATACAGGGTTAAAGATTGAGCGAGGTTTGGCTTGCGCTGAACGGGATTAGTGGGTGCCGTCATGGGCGCCCGCCTTTTTTTGTCGTACCCGCATCCCGCAGGATGAGGGTGCAGGGAGAAGGGAGCGGCAATGCCGCTCCCTTCTCCCTGCGAAAAAAGATATATTGCTCCCCCTCCTGCGCACGGGAGGGGGGCGGGGGGTAGGCTCCCCGAGCGCGGATGCGCGAGGCTTTACCCCCTATACGGATCACTCCGAATCGGCGTTTTTCTTTTCTTTTATCTTTCTGTACAGCGCGAAACCGCCGATACCGACCCAGACGACTACCAGCGCGGTGAGCAGCGCAACGGAGGCAGTGGGCAGCGGGCCGGGATCGGAGGCTCGTCCGCCCAGCATGAGCGCGGTCTCGTCGAGACGGTAAAGCGACTTCATATCATCGAACAGCTTATCGAAATAGGCCTCGTCCACGGTCTCCCCGCGGCGCATCGACTTGGTCACGCCCTCGATCAGCTCGCCCGACGCGTCGCGCAGAGACGCCGAGCCGTTGAACACGGGCGTCACGAAGGTATCGTCGATGTGGTCGATCAGCATCTTCGTGGCTTCGATCTTGACCGGGTAATGATCCTTGTTGTCCTCTCCGGCGCGGGACAGGTAATCGAGATAGGACGGATCGGTCTGTGCCTTGCGTGTCACCGGGACGTATCCCTCGGTCTCCGCGTAGGGGATCTGTACCTCGTTGGTCAGAAGGTACTGCGCGAACAGCCACGACGCCAGCACTTCATCCGGGTCGGCCTTATTGAAGATACACACCGACGGGCCCTGCGAGATCATGACGTGCTGGTCCTCCGTGACCTGCGGGACGGGCCGCACGACGGTCTCAAAGCGCACCAGCGTATCCTCGCTGATGTCGGACAGCGGTGCGTCCGTCCCCATCCACGTCGCGCCGGCGGTCGAGTCGATCGCAAAGATGCACTGGCCGCGATTCAGGAAGTTGGCGGGGTAGCTGGAAATCTTGAAGGTCGAGAACGCACGCGTGCCCGCGTGCGGCGCGATGCTTTTCAGGAAGTCCTTGGTCGTATCGTTGAAGATGAGGATCTCGCCCTCGTCGGAGGCGTAATCCGCGCCCGCCTGACGCAGGTACTGGATCATCATATTGTCCGTCGACTTGTAGATGAACGGGATCAGCACCTTCTGACCGTTCACCGCGTAATTGCCGTCCGCGTCGAGGGCCATGGCTGCCTCGGATACCTCAAAGATCCAATCCCACGTCAACACGTCGGGAACGGTGTAGCCGAGCTTTTCGACGAAGGTCTTGTTGATGTAGCACGCCTCGGTCGAGCGCATGAACGGCAGGGCGTACTGCACGCCGTCGATGGTACATTCCTCGACGTACTTGTCCACCAGCTCGCCGGCATCCGGTCCGTCGTACTTCAGTTCCGAACCGCCGAAGCCGTACTTTCCGTCTGCCATCAGCTCCTCGAGCGGCACCACCGCGTTCGTACCGGTCAGGTAGGTGGCGATGTGGTCGGGGTAGGTGATGCAGACGTTCGGCGTCGTCGACGTCGGGATATTCGTGATGACGTCGTTATAGATGCGTCTGTAGTCGGTATAGATGCTCAGGTTGACCTTGATATTCGGGTACAGCTTCTGGAAGTCCTCGATGGTCTTCTTGTAGATGTTCGTCTGCACGACGTTCGTGTCGCTCTTGGCCCAGAAGGTCAGCTCGTACTGCTTTTCGGTATTGAAGGTCTCGGGCATGACGAAGGGGTCGGCCTCCTTTGCGCCGTGGCAGCCTGTCAGCAGAGCCGCCGACGACAGGACGAGGCACAGGGCGAGGGTCAGGCACAGGATACGGGTCTTTCTCATCCCTTGGTACCTCCTCTCGAAACGCCCTCCATGATCTTGTTGCGGAAGATCAGGAACAGGACGATCAGCGGCACCGACACGACCACGACGGTCGCCATCATCGCCGGGATATTCTCACGGCCGAAGCCGTTCTCGCGGATCTCCTGGATGCCGTTGGACACGAGGAAGTACGCCTTGTCGTCCGTGATGAGGCGCGGCCAGACGTAAGCGTTCCAGCACTCGATGACCTTTAGGATGGTCACCGTCACGATGGTGGGCTTGCAGATCGGGATCATCACCTTGAAGAGGTACTTGAGGTCGGACGTGCCGTCGATCTTCGCGGCCTTGTACAGCTCGTCCGGGACAAGCTCGAACTGCTCCTTGAGAAGATAGATATAGAACACGGACGTAACGGACGGCAGGATGAGTCCCGCGAAGGTGTTCCGCAGGTCCCAGTTCGTGATCGTGACGAAGTTCGTGATGACCACCAGCTCCGAGGGGATCATCATGAGCGAGAGGAAGGCCGCGAACAGGAGGTTGCGTCCCTTGAATTCAAGCCGCGCGAACGCGTAGGCGGCCAGCACGCTCACGATCAGCATGACGGCGGTCGTGATCAGCGTGAAGATCAGCGTGTTCACGAAATACTTGCCGAGGGTGACGGCGGTGAAGGCTTCCTTGTAGTTCTCAAGCGTGGGTGCGAGGGTGAAGAAGGAGGGCGTGTCCTCCGAGATATAGGTGCCGTAAGACTTGACCGAGGACAGCACCATCCAATAGAACGGGAACAGCACGATGAGTCCCCACACGGCGAGGAAGATATAGGTCACGGTCTGCACGGTGATGCGGCGCGCGGCGGCCTTTTTCTCAATGGATCTGAAGTCGTTCTGCTTTGTCTTTTCCATACGACCGCCTCCTTACACGCTGACCTTTTTGTTGCTGATCATCAGGTTGATGACGGTGATGGTCAGCACGATGGCAAACAGGATGAGGGCCGCCGCCGACGCGAAGGACGGGTAGCCGCCGCTGTTGCCGTAAAGCATATCGTAGACGTAGCCGACGATGGTGTTCATCCCGGCGGCGTTCAGGTTGACGCCGAACAGGGCCACCGCGTCGGAGTATGCCTTGAAGGCGCCGATGAAGCCGGTGATCACGAGGTAGAAGATCATGGGGGAGATCATCGGAAGGGTGATGCGCCAGAAGATGCGCGAACGGCTCGTGCCGTCGACGCGGGCGGCGTCGTAGTAGGATTGGTTGACCGAAGCCAGCGCCGACGTGAGGATCAGGATCTTGAACGGCATGACGATCCAGACGGTATAGAGGCACATGACGGTCATCTTGGCCCACCACGGACCGTCGATGAAGTCGACGGCGTTACCGCCGAAGGCCTTGATCAGCAGGTTGATGAGTCCGTCCGAGTAGGCTGTCGGCTTGAAGAGGATCATGAACACGAGACCGACCGCCAGCGTGTTGGTTACGTACGGCAGGAAGTACACGGTCTGGAACAGGCTGCGGAGCGGCTTGATGGAGGACAGCCCCACCGAAATCAGCAGCGCAAGGCCGGTGGACAGCGGCACCGTGATGATGACCAGCACGAAGGTGTTCTTCAGCGCCTGCAGGAAATAGGGATCGTGCAGGACGTAGCTGTAGTTGTAGAATCCGACGCCCATCATGGTCTGGGAGGCGGAGTTATAGCCCTCCTCCAGCGAGTAGATCAGGACGTCGATGAGGGGATAGACCATAAAGAAGCCGAGGAACAGGAGCGCGGGCAGAAGGTAGAGCCACGGCTTGATCTGACGGATAATGGCAGGTTGTTTATTCTTCATGAGGATCGATGCGTCTCCTTTCGTTGGAATCGCCTTTGACGAAATAGTGTCTCGCAAGGGATCTTGACAGGCCGTCGAGGCCGGGGAAAATCATGCGTTCGCTGATGTTGTACTGATCGAGCAGATCGCGCACGTCCCAGCGGATGCTGCTCTTGATGACGTACCGCACGGTATGCTCCGTATGCTTATCGAGGTAGTCCTCGATGTCGGTGATGCCCGTCGGGATCACCGAGAAGAAGGAGTACTGATTGACGATTCGCTGGTCGATCGACGGCGGCTCGATGTTGACGAACGCGTCGCCGCCCATATCGCGGTCATACTCCTCGAGGCTGCCCGCGGCAGTCGAAAGGCTGTCGAGCGAGAAGATGAAGGTCTTATCGCGTGCCAGCACGTCGGCGTACTTCTGCGGCAGGAAACGGTTGACATCCTTCATATCGAAGCGCCAGACGACGCTGTCACGCTTGTCCAGCTTATCGAAGTTGCTCTCTGAATTGGCGAAATGCAGGGCGATCAGCGGTGAGCGGGTCCAGTCAAGTAGGCGCGTCGGCAGACCGTGGTGCTGGCCGAGCATCATCTGCTTCCACACAGATGTGGACAGGGTGGGGTCGTCCATGGAGGCGTACTTGGTGAAGGCGCGCAGGATGGCGGGCTCAAGCTGCGGGGCGAGCTGCTTACAGTTCATCCGCAGGCTGGTCGTGAGCCGGAAATCCGCGTCGGGCAGGCCCCGGAAGAAATAGGCGCTGCGGAGGCGCCCGATGCCGTCATCGTACTTCTGGTCCGAGATCAGCTTCATGATCCCGTCTATATTGTCAATATTCACGGTTTCGATCAAATATCATCATCTCCTCCCGTTGTCCGGAAAGGCGCATACCTCTCCTCATACATTATAGCAAAATCCGGCTGCTTTGTAAAGAGGTTTTCCGGGCTTTTCCCGATCATTTTTATTTTCATATGGTATTGCGTGCAGGGCTCTGCCCAGCACATCCTGAAGGGCAAGCCCTTCAGGCGCTTAAGCCCTTCTTGAAAGAAGGGCTTAAGGCATCACCGCACAATGCACGGCTGACGCCTTGACGGCACATATGCTTGCATAAATTCCGTCATATTTTACAAAATTCCTTCGTGCGGGAGTCACCGCACGAAGGAATTTTGTTTCATCTGACGAAATTTCTGACGGCGCATCTGCACCGTCATCATTGTGCGGTAATGCCTTAAGAATCCCAAGAACTTTCAAAAAGGATTCTTGTCCAAGGTTAGATTTACGCTTAACGAGATTGGTGGGTGCCCTCATGGGCGCCCACCTTTTTTATAGACGACTGCGCGGAGACCCCTGGCCCCACTCGGGATAGGGGGAACGGAGAAAGCATCCGAAGTGAGAGTATTTTTGCAATCCCGGATTTTTTGCTCTCTTTCCGCATATATTCTGATAGCAGAGGCGGAAACGGAGGGACACTATGGTGAAACGGAAACTGACACCTTGGTTTTATGCGTTGTTTGCGCTTGCGTTTACGGTTTTGCTTTGTGCCGCGGCATACCTGCTCGGCGGGAGTGAATTCGATCTCCGTCATGGGAACACGTCCCCTGTCTCCGCGCCATCCGGCAAGGGGATCAATACCGTAGTCCTTGATGCCGGGCACGGAGGCGAGGACGGCGGCGCGTCATCTGCACAGGGATTACTCGAAAAGGACGTGAATCTGGCTGTAGCGCTGTACCTGCGGGACTATCTGGAGGCGGCTGGAATCCCCGTCGTGATGACGCGGACCGAGGATAAGCTGCTTTACGACAGGAACGTGGATTTCGACGGACGGAAAAAGGTGTTGGATCTCAACGCGCGTCTGCATACGGCTCAGGCGGTGCCGGAAAGCCTGTTTGTCAGCATCCACATGAATTCGTTCCCGCAGAAGAAATACAGCGGGACGCAGGTATGGTACTCGGTCAAGGATCCACGCTCGATGGAGGCCGCGTCCGCGGTGCAGAGCCGCTCGATCCTGCTGGACCCATTCAACCACCGGCGCATAAAGCCGGCGGGATCGAATATCTTCCTGCTTGACAGGCTGGAGACACCGGGCATTCTGATCGAGGGCGGATTTATGTCCAATACGCACGAGGCTGAATTGCTCGGCACGGAGGAATATCAGAAAAAGCTCGCGTTCATACTGTTCACGGGGATCGTGAACGCTATGGCGTAAAAAAGGGGGCTGTCGCATTAAGCGACAGCCCCTCGAAAATGGCGGTCGGGTGCCGCCATTTTCGAGCAAACTCCGGCGGTTTTGGCTAATTAACATTGAAATTCAATGTTTCTACAAGGCCAAAACGGCGGATTTCATCCGCCGAGCCGGATTTGCGGGGCTGGATCACGTAAGTGAGACAGCCCCTTGTTCTTTTATTTACACTGTCCGTACAGCCTCGAGGCATACGCCATAAAGAGACCGGAAAGACGTTTATCAAGGAAGGAAAGACCCGTATCACGGATATCCTTCGGGATGCCGAAGAAGGCTTCTGCGATGGCGCCGGCGATGCACGCCTGTGTATCCGCGTCACCGCCGAGAGAGATCGCGTTTCGGATGGCTTCCTCGTAGCTGTTGGATTCAAGGAAGCATTCGATCGCCTGCGGCACGCTGCCGGGACAGGTCTCGTCAAATTTGTACGAGTTGCGGATACGGTCCAGACGGAAGTCGAGCGGATAGTAATAGGAGGATATGTAGCCGCGGATACGGCCCATGTCGTGGGTCGTGCGGGCAAGATAGATGGCGGCGGCAACGGCCTGTGCGCCGCGGATGCCGTCAGGGTGATCGTGCGTGATCTCACTGCTCCATTTGGCGAGGCGCTCCGCCTCCTCAAGTGACTGTGCCTTCCATGCGACCGGAGACACGCGCATCGCGGAGCCGTTCCCGTAGCTGCGGTACGGGATGTGCTCGTCCGTTTGCAGCCAAATATTGAAGCGATGGCCGTAGCCGGCATCCGGGTATTCCCTGCCGAGCAGACGCATGAAGCGCACAAGGTCGGTTTTATACTTATCCTCGTCGGTGCAGGCGGAAGCTGCCGTCACAAGACCGACCGCGACTGTCATGATGGTATCGTCGGTAAAGTGACATTCCTCATCCTGATAAGGCCCGAAAAGAATAAACTCCTTTGTTTTGATCGGATTGAATTCATAAACGGAACCGATGATGTCACCGATCACAGCACCCAGCATTTTCTTACCTCCTTGCTTTACCCGGATCAAACGGAAAGTGCGTTGAATATCAAATATTGCCTGCTGTTAATATTATAACATATTTTTTACGCTTTGTCAAACAAATATAGCTAATATTTTTACAAATCGCAAAAAAATTTTCAATCTGCCTATTGAAACGTGCGGTATACTGATGTATAATAGTATCTCCATAACTTTAAGGAGAATATCATCATGAAAAAACGCAATGACCTCATCCGCCTTCTCCTGCCGATTCTTCTGCTTCTGACCCTTGCCGTTCTGTTCGCCGGCTGCCGGGAAAAGGATCAGGGGACCGAAACCGGAACGGAGACCGGGGCGGTATCCGAAGAACCGACGACTCCCGCAAACGAAACCGCTGCGGACACCGAGACCGAAACGGACGGCGTACCGACAGCCGGTCCGGACGATATCATCTGCAAAAATCCCGATTTCGAATTCACCTATACCGAAGAAAAATACGAAGCAATCAACAAGAAAACGGACGAGCTCTATGCTTACCTTAAGGCCGCAAATCCCGAGGATCAGGAAGCCTTCCTCAAGCTCTACGAGGAGGTGGAGGATCAGGACTTCAACGAGCTGATGGGTCAGTATATGGTCGTCAACATCCAGGAATCCATGTATACGACGTATGAGGACGTTCAGGCCCGCATGGAGGACATGAGCAAGAAGTACAACGATATGCTCCAGCGTCTGATCACGATGTACGACGACATCGACGAGTCCCCGTTCGGCGAGGAATTCTACAAGGACTGGACGCAGGAGGAGCATGACCTCGCGGTCCGCATGGCCAAGAACTACACGGACGAGCTGTCCGCTCTCCGCGTGGAGTACGACAAGCTGGAATCCGAGTATCAGGCACTTCCCGCCGACGGTTACTTCCTCGGCAAGACCTCCGAAATGTACGTGAAGGCCGTCGACCTGAACAAGCAGATCGCAAAGATCAGCGGGTACGACAATTTCATGGATTACGCCTACGAGATGTCTTACGAGCGTGATTATTCGCCCGAGGACGTAGAGCAGATGCGCGGCTATGTGATCAAGTATATCGTCCCCATCCTGCGTCCCCTGCTCAGCCGTGTGCAGAAGCTCAATGAAAAGATCTCGAGTGACGGTAAGGACTATATGAATTACGTCGCTTACAGCGAGGCAACGCTCGCAAAGCTCGGCGTTGTCCCGGAGATGGGCACGGCATCTATTTCCGCGTCCGGCGCCGTGAACGAGTATCTCACCGCCGTGAGTCCCGATATGATGGCGAAATGGCAGGAGATGTGGGAAAAGAACCGCTATATCGTCGCGTTCAACAGTGACGTCAGCCGCAACGGCGCGTTCTCCGCTTTCCTGTATCACGTCAATTACCCGATGATGTACTTCGGCCCCGGCTATCAGGATATGTTCACCGTGATCCACGAGTTCGGTCACAGCTACGCGATGACGCTATCCGGCTCCTCCGATATCCCCATGGATCTTGCCGAGGTGAATTCGCAGGGCAACGAGTGGCTGTTCCTCGCTTTCCTGAAGAACAAGATGACCGCCAACGCGTATGAGTTCATGGCCGATTACAGACTCTTCTCCGACCTTGTCAACATCGTCAACTGCATCGCGGTCAACGATTTTGAGGCGTACGTCTACTCGCACGACATCACCGACCCCGAGGAGTACGACAAGGTGATGGAGCAGGTGCTGAAGGATCTGGGCGTTTACGATCTGTTCATCCAGATCTACGCAAATCCCGTTTCCTACTGGCATTATGTGGCGATCGACAACGCAGGCTACTATATCAGCTACGCGATGTCCCTCGTTCCCTCGATCACGCTGTACGCGGAAGCTATGAATGATTTCGACAAGGCTGCGGCCTCTTACCTCTCTCTCGCGACCGTCGGCGAGTACGATACCTTCCTCGGCAAGCTTGAAGCCGCCGGTATCTCCTCTCCCTTCGACGAGAAGACCTATCAGGACATCGTGGCTGTGTACAAGAAGTAATATCTGAAAAGTAGGTGCCATGGACATGGCCGGTCAGCTGATCCCATAAAACAGATAACTCCGCCCGGCACGTGTGCCTTCACGTGCCGGGCTTTTTATCGTCGATTATCTTGACAACCGGGTCCCGTTGTGCTATAATGCAGACAGCCGACCGAATAACTTTTGAAAGGATGATTTTATCATGTCTATCGGAAAGAACGTATGGATGATCGCCGACGGTTATATGAGCGATACCGTCAAGGGCGAATTCGTGTCCCACGAGGCTGTCTGCGTGTTGAACCTGTCCGGGCAGACCGCCCATATCGACATCACGCTTTTCTTTGAGAATCAGGAGCCGCTGCGCGGCATCCATGCCGTCTGTGAGAACGAGCGCACCAACCACATCCGCCTCGACAAGGTCATCACCGACGAGGGTAAGAAGATCCCGCGCAACACCCCCTACGCCGTGCTGGTCGAAAGCGATCAGCCCATCGTGGTGCAGGCCTCCCGCCTCGACGTCTCCCAGCCCGAGTACGCGCTGATGACGACGATCGCGTATTGAGAGTGCGTTTTAGCGGGGCTCTGCCCCACACCCCGCTTAAGCCCTTCTTGAAAGAAGGGCTTAAGAATCCCAAGAACTTTTAATATAGTGTAAAGATTGGTTGATAAAAAAGGGCCGGCTGAGCCGGCCCTTTTTGTTTACAGAACACCGTTGTTGAAATCCGGCGTATAGTCCGCGACCGCGGACGAATACGCCTGCATATACCCTTCGATGCCGAGGCGGTCTGCCGCGTCCAGCACAGTCTGATACTCAAAGGCCGTGACGCGGCGATGCAGATTCTTCTGCGGGCAGTCGGACGCGAAGGAAGGCGTGTACTGACTCATGACGGATACCCGGATATCCCTGAGCGGCAAAAGCTGCGAGAGATGCTCCAGCACGGCGATGGAATCCTTCCGGCAGCCGGGCAGGACGAGATGCCGGACGATCACGCCGCGCCGTATGAGCCCTTCCCCGTCAAAGACGCACGGACCCGTCTGGCGGAACATTTCGGTCAGGGCCGCGGAAGCGACCGCGGCATAGTCCGGCGCACCGGACAGTTCTCCCGAAAGTTCGGGTGAGACGTACTTGAAATCAGGCAGATACACGTCCACGAGTCCGTCCAGCAGCCTGAGCGCCTCGACGGAATCATAACCGCCGCTATTCCAGACGACGGGGACGGTCAGCCTCGGTTTGACTTTTTCCAGCAGGCGGGCCAGCTGCACAGTATAGTGTGTCGGGGTCACGAGGTTGACGTTATGTACACCGGTTTCCTGAAGGGCCAGTATCCGGTCGATCAGCTCGTCTTCGGTAAGGCGTGTTCCGAGCCGGTCGTGGCTGATGACACGGTTCTGGCAGAACACACAGCGTAGATTGCAACCCGTAAAGAAAACGGTCCCGGAGCCTTTGGTGCCGCTGACAGGCGGCTCCTCCCACATATGGGGAGCGATACGGGATACGAAAAAGTCGGCCGGCATACCGCAAACACCGGTCCCGCCGTTTTCACGGTCGGCGCCGCATTGCCGAGGACACATCCGGCAGACGGTCAGGGGGAATGCTTCTAAAGATGCGTTCATGGTCAGAATGGCCTTTCTCTGATAGGTTTCGGTATATGCGATTATTATACACGATCGCGGAGAGTTTTTCAAGTTTTTTTCGATTTATTTGTTTACAAATCAAGCATTTTATGCTATAATACTGTGTCCGATATCAGGATGCGGGAGGATACGTTCATGAAATCCGTACTGTATGAAAGAAAAGCACCCGTGCGCACCGCGGAGATCATCTGCGTAGGCACGGAGCTGCTGCTCGGCGACGTCATCAACACCAACGCGGCGTTCCTGTCGCGCAAACTCGCGGATATGGGCATTTCGGTCTATCACCAGACGGTGGTCGGCGATCATCCGGGTCGGCTTCAGCACGCGCTGGAGGATGCCTTCTCCGGCAACGGAGGACCCGCCTGCGATCTCGTCATCCTGTCCGGCGGCCTCGGGCCGACCTACGACGACCTGACCAAGGAAACGGTCGCGCAGTATTTCGGCCGTTCCATGTACCTGCACGAGGAATCCCTCACGCGCATCCGCGCTTACTTCAGCCGCCTGAACAGGCCCATGACGCCCAACAACGAAAAGCAGGCCATGATGCCCGAGGGCGCCGTCGTCTTCCCGAACGATTTCGGTACCGCGCCCGCGTTGGCGGTCGGCACGGCTGACCGGACAGCTGTCATGCTCCCGGGACCTCCCTGCGAGCTGGAGCCGCTGTTCGACACGCAGATCGCGCCGTGGTTGAGGCAGTACACGGAAAGCATCCTGCTGTCCAAGAACATTTACATCCTCGGCATGGGTGAGTCCGAGGTGGAATACCGCCTGAAGGACCTCATGATGAACGCCGTAAATCCCACGCTGGCTCCGTACTGCGGGCACGGTGAGGTGCGCTTGCGCGTGACCGCCAAGGCCGAAACGCTTGAAAAAGCCGGAGAGATGTGCGACGAGATGATCGAAACCGTCGCAAAGACGGACTGCGGCAGTTATATCTATGGGATAGATATCGGGAACGTGGAAACGGCGCTCGTCCGCACGCTGACAAAGCGCGCTCTGACGATTTCCTGCGCTGAGTCCTGCACCGGCGGTATGATCGGAGAACGCATCACGGACGTGCCCGGCGCGTCTGCCGTGTTCGCCGGCGGCATGATCACCTACACGAACGATATTAAGATCAAGCTGCTCGGCGTCGACCCGCATACCATCGCGCAGCATACCGAGGTGTCCCTTGAGTGCGCGGCTGAAATGGCAGCGGGCGCCAGGCGTGTACTCGGAACAGACCTCGCTATCTCCACGACGGGCTACGCCGGTCCCGGCGGCGGCACCGAACGGGATCCGGTCGGCACCGTGTACGTCGGCATCGCGACGCAGGACGGTGCGCGTGCGTACCGCCTGTCCTATTCTTCCGGAAAGACCCGCGAGTTCATCCGCAAGGCAGCCGCGTCCAAGGCTATGATGCTTCTTTTGGAAGCTATCAGATAAAAACAGAATATAACAAAGCCGCATAACGCGGCAGGAGGATTATAAGCATATGGCTCAATTCAGAAAAATCGGTATCCTTTCGTCCGGCGGTGACGCGCCGGGCATGAACGCGGCGATCCGTGCCGTTACGCGCCGCGCGCTCAGTCAGGGCATCGAGGTCGTCGGTATTCTCGGCGGATACGCCGGCCTGATCGGCGCAGCCGACGAGTCCGACCCGGAGATCGTCAAGCAGCAATATCTCCGTCCGCTGGATTCTCACAGCGTGTCCAACATCGTCACGAGAGGCGGTACGATCCTGTACTCCAGCCGCTGCCCCGAGTTCGCTACCCCTGAAGGCATGGACAAGGCGCTCAAGACCTGCCACGACTACGAGATCGACGCGGTCATCGCCATCGGCGGTGACGGCACCTTCCGCGGCGCTACCGACCTGACCAATCACGGCATCCCGTCCATCGGCATCCCCGGCACAATCGACAACGATATCACTGCGACGGAGCAGACCATCGGCTTTGATTCCGCGCTCAACACCACCCTGCACATGATCGACGATCTGCGCGACACCGCGGAATCCCACGCACGCTGCATCGTGACCGAGGTAATGGGCAACGGCTGCGGATATCTGGCCCTGTATTCCGGCATCGCCTCCGGCGCGATCACGATCGCGATCCCCGAGATCCCCTTCGACGAGGAGTACGCGATCCGAAAGATCCACAACGCCCGTAAAGCCGGCAAGAGAGGCATGATCGCCATCTGCGGTGAGGGGCTTCCTACAGCGTCCGGCCGTCCGTACGGTGAAGAATTCAAGGAAAAGCTCATCGAAGCTACCGGCATCGACACCAGATTCAACAAGATCGGTCACATCATCCGCGGCGGCAATCCCACGCTTCGTGACCGCCTGACCGCTACGCAGATGGGCGTAGAGGCAGTCAACAACCTTCTGCAGGGCCGTTCCAACGTGGTAATGTGTGTCAACGAGAACCGTATCACCGCCGTGGACATCAATTTCGCGCTCGCGCTCGATAAGATGTATAAGAACACGCTCAAGGACGGTGATCTCGAAGGCTTCACCTCCTACCAGATCGCTCAGATGAAGGCGCGCTGCGAGTTCCGCAGCTCCAAATTCGAACGTTTCTACAATATGTCCTACGATATTTGTATGTAAGGCTGAAAAGTTTTCAAATTGTTATTGCTTTTTCCGCCGGGATATGTTATAATAGATCTGCGTAGGAGTCGGTTTCTGACCGATGACATTTACAATTTCAAAATCAACACAAGGAGGTATTTCCCTATGAAGAAGTTTCTTTGTGTTCTGCTCGCCTGCCTGATGGTCCTTCCTCTGGCAGCCTGTGCAAACACTGAGGACAACCCTGACGACACTTCCGCCGGTACCAAGGAAGCGAACAGTGAGGAAGACACCCGTGAATCCCTCGACATCCCCGATACGAAGTATACTGACGTCGAGCTGACCTTCCTGACCAGAGATAACGGTGAGTGGACCACCGTCGATATCTGCCCGCAGGAAAACGCGCAGTTCAACCAGGTGCAGGATGCCGTTTATGAGCGCAATGAGATCATGAAGGACAGATACGGCATCACGATCTGTGAGATCCAGACCACGACCACCGTCGCAGACGTGCAGAAGGAAACTTCCGCTCCTACCGGTGACTTCCAGGCTGTCGTAGGATGCCTGAGCGATACCTGCACCATGGTCAACAACACCTACCTCGTGGACCTCAACGGCGAAGGCTGCGAATACCTCGACTTTGACAAGTCCTGGTGGGATCATGGCCTTGCCGAGAACATGACCATCGACGGACACCTCTATTTCGCTACCGGTGACCTTCTGACAGCCGACAACGACGGCACGTTTGCCATCCTCTTCAACAAGAAGATCGCAAACGAGATCCAGCTTCCCGATATGTACGAGCTGGTCGATAACAAGAAGTGGACGATGGACAAGATGTACGAGTTCGAGCAGCTCGCCTTCCAGGATAAGGACGGAGACGGTAAGCTGGCTTACGACACCGATATCTGCGGCTTCGCGTACACCGGTGATACCCCCTATTCCCTGCTCTACGGCGGTGGTGTGTCCATCATCACCCGTGACGAGGACGACAACCTCGTTTACAGCCTCGACGTCCAGCGTACCTCCGATATCGCCGACAAGTCACAGCTGATCCTCTCCAAGGATCTGACGGTCGATATGAACGCGGCCGGCGGCTCCGTCGTCGAGGTCGGTCAGAAGTGCTTCGGTGAGAACCACTGCCTGTACTTCGGTGAATGCCTGCAGTGCGTCACCCGTATGCGTTCCTACGACGTCGATTTCGGTATCGTTCCCTACCCCAAGTTCGATGAAGCACAGAAGAATTACTGTTCCGTCATGGAGTGGGTCGGCGGCGTTGTGTCGATCCCCCGCAGCGTAAATAACGATCTCGAGATGGTTTGCTCCATGATCGAGGGTATGGCTTACTACGCAGTTCCCACGCTCACCAACCTGTACTACGAGCTCAACCTCAAGACCAAGATGGCCAAGGATGAGCAGTCCGGTCCTATGATCGACATGATCCTTGAGTACCGCGTGTACGACCTCGCGTACGCCTTCCAGTGGAGCGGCGTCGTCGGTGCGCTTGCCGGAGCTATGAAGCCCGGTTCCAAGACCAAGGTCGCATCCGCCAGCACCAAGTATCAGAAGCAGCTCGATAAGGAGATCACCAAGTTGCTCCAGAAGATCGAGAAGGCTGAGAATTCCTGATCCGCATCAATAAATGCGGCCCCCGCACTTCATCTGAAGTGCGGGGGCTTTTCATTCATAAGATGAATCAAGGGAAACCCCTTCCCCGCGCAGATGCACGGAGGAGGGGTTTAATATTACTTCTGAAGAGCTTCCTGCACGGCCACGGCGACAGCCACGGTCATACCGACCATGGGGTTGTTGCCTGCGCCGATCAGACCCATCATCTCCACGTGAGCGGGGACGGAGGAGGAGCCGGCGAACTGTGCGTCGGAATGCATACGACCCATGGTATCGGTCATGCCGTAAGAGGAGGGACCGGCAGCCATGTTATCGGGATGCAGCGTACGGCCGGTGCCGCCGCCGGAGGCCACGGAGAAGTACTTGACACCGTTCTCCCAGCACCACTTCTTGTAGGTGCCGGCAACGGGATGCTGGAATCTCGTGGGGTTGGTGGAGTTGCCGGTGATGGAAACGCCGA
>JAKSPU010000058.1 GCA_024404505.1 Clostridia bacterium | reverse complement strand
AACGGGATTGGTGGGTGCCGTCATGGGCGCCCACCTTTTTAGGTACCATCGCGCAACGCGCGGTGGTACCTTAACGCCCACGCGGGCCCCGCTCGGGATCGGGCAGATGGCATCTGCCCGATCCGTGCAGACCCGGGGAACGGAGACGCGGTATCTCCGGGATGAGGATGCAAGGGGAAGGGGCTGCCGCAGCAGCCCCTTCCCCTTGCTTACATAATAAAGTTTCCCCCCGCCCGTCGGGCGGGGGGTCAGGGGGGTGGGGAAAAAAGATTCAGCAAAACTTCCGGCGATGCCGAAACGCCCGGCTTCCGGCGGCAGGGATGCAAGGGGCCGCAGGCCCCTTGCATCCAAATAACGCGGTTCCCCCCGCCCGCCGGGCGGGGGGTCAGGGGGGTGGGGGCGAACGGGTTTGAGGGGTATGCAAACTGTCAGCCAACGCTTGCCCGCCGGCGCTCGATTTGCTCTTCAGAGCGGGGTCAGGGGCCCCCGCGACTGCGTTTCAAAAAAGGTGGGCGCCCATGACGGCACCCACCTATCTCGTTCGGCGTAAAACCGAACTTCTGTTTATTCATTGCCCATAAAGTTCTTGGGATCCTTAAGCCCTTCTTTCAAGAAGGGCTTAAGCGGGGTCCGGGGCAGAGCCCCGCAAACGCATCCTTGGGGTCCGGGGCAGAGCCCCACTTACGCAGCCTCAGATGTTTTCTTGAACATCGCGTATTGGAACACGATGATGAGGAGAGCGACGGCGAAGCCGATGACGTCGGTCAGCCAGCCGGGGATCATCATGCAAAGACCGCCTGCTGCCAGCAGGACGCGCAGGGGGATCGGGATCTCCTTGAACAGGAAGCCGTTGAGAGCTGCCGCCACGGAGAACAGACCGAGCAGCGAGGACAGCACGAGCAGGATCAGATCCAGCCAGCCGGTGAAGGTCGCAAGATCCAGACCTTCCAGCAGCATGGCGGGACTGTACGCGAAGATGAACGGCACGATGAAGGCCGCGATCGCCAGCTTGGTGGCGTTGAGTCCGGTTTTCATCGGGTTGGACTTGGCGATCGCGGAGCCTGCGTAAGCAGCCAGCGCGACGGGCGGCGTGATGTCTGCCACGATGCCGAAGTAGAACACGAAGAAGTGAGCGGCGACCACGGGGAAGCCGAGCTGGATCAGGATCGGCGCGCAGGTGGCGGCCATGATGCAGTAGTTCGCGGTCGTAGGCACGCCCATGCCCAGCACGATGCAGCAGATCATGGTCAGGAGCAGACCGAGGATGGTCGCGTTGCCGGCGACCTGCACGATGGCGTTGATCAGGATGGAGGCAAGTCCGGTCACAGTGATGCAGCCCGCGATGATGCCGGCCATGGCGCACGCCACGGCGACCGTGATCGCGCCCTTCGCACCGGCGACCAGCGCGTCCACCGTCGAGGCCAGCGTCTTCTTGACGACTGCCCATATCACCGCCCCGGCCTTTTCATCCGGCGCACGGTCGATCAGCGCGTTGATCAGCATATTGATGAAGCCGATGAAGAAGGCGGCGACGATGGAAACGGCGGCGGAGAAGGCCATCGTCTTCGCACCGCTGGCGACCAGCCAGACGAGCAGGACGAGCGGGATGATCAGGTAACAGTTCTTGGCGAGGTAGGACCACTTGGGCAGATCCTCCCGGCTGATGCCCTTGAGCCCGAGCTTCTTGGCCTCAAGATGCACCGCGATGAAGATACCGGTGAAGTAAAGAACGGCGGGCAGGATCGCCTTGACGGCCACCTGCGCGTACGGGATCGCCATGTACTCTGCCATCAGGAACGCGGCGGCGCCCATGATGGGCGGCATGATCTGACCGCCCGTCGACGCGGCAGCCTCGACGGCACCCGCAAACTCCGGCTTGTAGCCGGTCTTTTTCATCATAGGGATCGTCACGGAGCCGGTCGTCACGGTGTTGCCGACGGAGGAGCCGGACACCATGCCGCACAGAGCCGACGAGATGACGGCTACCTTGGCGGGACCGCCGCTCGACCAGCCCGCGATGCGGTTGGCGAACGCGATGAAGAAGTTGGCGATGCCGGTGCGCTCAAGGAACGCGCCGAAGATGATGAACAGCACGATGTAGGTGAAGCAGACGTTGGTCGGGGTGCCGATGACGCCGCTCGTCGTGTAGAACAGCTTGTAGACGATCGTCCGCAGCGCCATGTAGAAGGAACCGCCGTAGGAGAGCTGGTTGGCAAACGCGTAGATGACCAGAACGCCCGCGATGCACAGGATCGGAAGACCCACGCAGCGGCGGCACAGCTCGACGAGGATCAGGATGCCGATGACGCCGAGCACGACGTGCAGAGGCTTGATCTCCGTAGCCAGCTTGATCAGCTCAAACGCGTTGATGGAGAAGTAGAAGAAGCAGCCGGCGCCGACGACCATCAGCACGACGTCGTACCACGGCATGGAGTTCGGCCGGACGTGCTTCTTGTCGGCGGGATAGTTCAGGAATCCCGCGATCAGGATGAATCCGAGGAACATGGACAGCCTCGTCTCCGGCAGCGCCGTGGAGAACAGCGTCATGTAGATGCAGTACAGGGAGAACAGCGCGAGGAAGACCGTGACGATGATCTTGGGTACGCCCTCCCAGATACGGGTGTTGGACTCGCGGTCATACTTCCGCATGATATCGTCCAGGTCCTTCTGCTGCTGATCGGCCTCGGTGACAGCCTCGGCAGAAGCCGCGGCAGGAGCCTCGGCTTCCTGTCGGATGATGGTTTCTTGATCTTGATCGGTCATATGAATACCTCCGTAAGAAATACGGCAGCAGGGCGGCGGTCGGAAGACCGTCACCCTGCCTGCGTGTTACGGCATCAGCCGTGCGTGGGGTGTCGTCCTTACTTGGTGTAGACGGTATAGCCCTTCTCGGTGAAGTACTTGGCAGCACCGGCGTGGTAGGGCACGGAGGTGATGGAAGTAGCGTACTCGAAGCTCAGCTCGCCGTACTTGGCGTGAGAAGAGGTCAGATTCTGATAGTTGTCGAAGATGTCGGCGACGAACTTGTAGACGACGTCCTCGGAAATGTCATTGCGGACCAGCACAACGGCGCCCACACCGACGGTGGTGACGTCCGCGGGAGTGTTGTACACGCTCTTTTCGATGGTGCACTTTGCGTAGTAGGGGGACTGAGCCAGCAGCGTGGCGATGTGTGCTTCGTCAAGAGACACGAGGTAGACGGACCGGGTAGCGGCCAGGTCGGTTATGGCGGTGGTGGGAGCGCCCGCAACGATGAATGCCGCGTCGATCTTGCCGTCCTTCAGAGCGTCGGCAGAGTCGGCGAAGGACTGATAGGTCGCGTCGATCTTGGTGAACTTGCCGTCACCGTCAAGGTCGCCGATGCCGTATGCGGACAGGATATCGACGGCGTTGAAGTACGTGCCGGAGCCGGCGGCGCCGACGGAGACCTTCTTGCCCTCGAGGTCAGCCACGGTCTTGATGTCGGGGTTGAGAGTGACGATCTGCACCTGCTCGGTGTAGAGGGCGCAGACGGTGGAGAAGCAGGTGATGGGAGCGTCGAACAGGTTCACGCCCGCGTAAGCGTAGGCCATGACGTCGGACTGGCAGAAGGCCAGCTCGGCGTTCTTGTTGTTCAGCTCGTCGATGTTGGACTTGGAGCCGTTGCCGACGACACCGGTCACCTGAATGCCGGCGTTATTGGTGGCGTGCTGGGCGATGACGGAGCCGAAGGCGTAGTAGGTGCCGCCTTCACCGCCGGTCACGAAGCGAAGTCTGGTGTTGCCGGAGCAGCCGGCGAGGCAGAGCGTCAGCATCAGGGCAGCCAGAACGAGACAAAAGATCTTTTTCATAAAAAATTCCTCCGATAATTCAGAATTTGTATTGATTATATCACAAAAAAGTGCTATAATCAAATAGAATAAACAAATAATAATCATAAACGAAATTTATGGAGGCACTTCATGAAGGAATACGATTACATATACGAGGTATACAGGGAGCGCAGCTTCACGAGGGCGGCGAAAAACCTGTACGTATCCCAGCCGGCCCTTTCCATGGCGGTACGCAAGCTCGAGGAGGAGCTGGGCATCACGATCTTCAACCGGTCCTCCGCGCCGCTGAATCTGACCGAGGAGGGGAAGGTATTCATCGAGGCGCTGGAGGCTGTCCGGGCGACCGAGCAGACCATGCGTCTGCGGCTTGCGGACATGGCCGAGCTGAAGTCGGGGCATCTGACCGTGAGCGGTGAGAATTTCGTGTCTTCGTTCATCATGCCGGACATCCTGATGGAGTTTTCGCACCGGTACGCGGGCATCACGGTGGACCTGACCGAGTCCAACTCGCCCGGCTTGCGGGAGCTGCTGCTGACCGAGGCGATCGACCTGTTGATCGCGCACGATTTCGATCCCGAGCTATACGAGGCGCAGGAGCTGTTCCGTGAGCAGGTCATGCTGGCGGTCCCGGTCCCGTTCGGCATCAATCGGGACGGGCGTGTCAGCGGTTACGCGCTGACCGCGCAGGACATTCTTGACGGGGGCTACCGCACGGCGCCGGCGGTGGATCTGTCCCTGTTTGCCGACGAGCAGTACCTCCTTCTGCGTCCGGGCAACGATATGTGTCGTCGGGCCGTGACGCTGTGTGCGGAGGCGGGCTTCCAGCCGAAGGAGCGGATCCGGCTGGATCAGCTCATCACGTCCTACAATCTGGCTTGCGCCGGCATGGGGGTCACGCTGGTCACGGACGTGCTGGTGCGGAAGGCGCCCGACGACCGGTGTCTGTTCTATCGCCTCAACAGCCCCAACGCCGTCCGGACGATGTACATCGGGTACAAGCGCAGCCGCTATCTCAGCCGCGCCGCGCAGGCGTTCATTCAGACCGCGCGGGATGTGTATATGGGCATGGAGTAACGCGGGGCAGGAGAGCGCGGGCAGGAGAGCGCAGGGCTCTGCCCCGGACCCCGGCGTTCCCCGGTCCGGGGCAGAGCCCCGCGCGTTCTATTCACAAAGCACGAACGGCATCCGTGGATCGGCTGAATCCCAGCGCCGGAGTTCTACGGTAGAGGTGTACCCCTTCGGGCGTCTGCTGACGGAGAAATAGTACCGTCCGTCCCCGACGGAGACCACGCCCTCCTGCCCGCCGTACCAATGCCAGCCTGCCGGCGCGTCCGGGGACGCACCCGACGGCGCGGGCTTTGCGAGCGTCAGCAGATGACCCTCCTCGCCGCGTCCCGGCACCTGACCCCATACGGGAGGAACGGACGCGTCGATCATGTAGAGATCGGCGTTGTCGAACCGCGGCTTGCGCCCGCGGTAGACACAGACCAGCCAGCGGTCGAGGTACGCGTCGTACTTGAGATTCTGGATGCCGTACTCGGTGTTGCCCGTGTACAGGAAGTACCGCCCGAGACAGCGCGCGCCGGCAGACCGGAACCCGTCCGGCTGATCCGCCAGCGTCCGGACCGACAGCGGCCTTGCCTCGCGCCGGATGTCGGCAGGATCGAACTCAAGGATGACCTGACAGTCGTTGTCCACCCGGTCCGTCTCACCGTAGATACCGTAGGCGATATGCAGCCGCCCCGGAACGCGGTCGGCAAATCCCGGACCGAAGCCCGTGCCGTCGATGCCGCTGCATCCGCGGATATGCGGACGACCGTCCGGCTCGCAGCCGACGTAATCCGCCGTGACCTCGGGCAGATGCGCCGCCAGCATCACACCGTCCGCCCACGCGTCCATACCCGGGCGATCGATGCGGTCGACGTCGAATACGGCGCAGAAGAAGGCGTCCGGCGGCAAATCGTTGGGGGACAGACCCAGATGCCGGGCGATGCCGACGCCGATGGCGTCGCGCTTGAACTCCAGCGAGCCGTAAACGCATCCGTCAGCCGGATTGAAGTCGATGCAGCCGAGATGGCCGGTCAACCCGCCGACCGAGCCGAGGATATGCCCCTCCAGATCGGATTTGACCAGCACCGTGGTGAAGCTGTAATAAATATACCCCTTGTCGAAGTCAACGGCGATGCCCTGCACGTGGCCTCCGTCCCATTCACCGCTGAAAATGCGCGTCGGGAGCGGTCTCATTGCGTCATCTTCTCCTGCTTGACCTTGTGGTCGATGATGTGGCGGGAGGCCAGCTCGCGGTGGACGTCCTCCACGGAAATGCCCATCTGCACCATCAGCACCATGCAGTGGTAGGCGAGGTCGGCCAGCTCGTAGACGGTCTCCTTCTTGTCGTCGGCCTTGCCCGCGATGATGACCTCCGTCGACTCCTCGCCGACCTTCTTGAGGATCTTGTCGATGCCCTTTTCAAAGAGGTAGGTCGTGTAGGAGCCCTCGGGACGGTCCGCCTTGCGGCCCTCCAACAGCTCGTACAGGCCCTCAAGAGAGAATTCATGCAGGTCGGGGCTCTGCCAGACCGGCTTGAAGAAGCAGGAATCGGCGCCCGTGTGGCACGCGGGCCCATCCTTCTCGACCATCACGACCAGCGCGTCGTTGTCGCAATCGGCGGTGATGCTCACGACGTGCTGATAGTTCCCGGACGTTTCGCCCTTGAGCCACAGCTCCTGACGCGAACGGCTCCAGAAGCAGGTCAGCCCCTTCTCCATAGTGATCCGCAGGCTTTCCTTGTTCATGTACGCAACGGTCAGCACCTTTTTGGTGATCGCGTCGACCACGACGGCGGGGATCAGCCCCTTTTCGTCGAATTTCAGTTCGTCAATATTCAGATTTTCCATTGTTTATAACCTCACGGTGATATCATTGTCCCTCAGAAGCTGCTTGAGGTCCGGGATGGCGACCTCTCCGAAGTGGAAGATGGACGCGGCAAGACCGGCGTCCACGGTCGGGACGGCGCGGAACAGATCCACGAAATCCTGCGCGCATCCGGCGCCGCCCGAGGCGATGACAGGCACGCTGACGGCGTCGCAGACGGCCTTGAGCAGGGGCAGATCGAAGCCCTTCTTCACGCCGTCGGTGTCGATGGAGTTGACCACGATCTCACCGGCGCCGAGATCGACGCAGTGCCTGATCCAGCCGATCGCCTCCATGCCGGTATCCACGCGCCCGCCCTTGGCGAACACGCGGAACTCACCGTCGACACGCTTGACGTCGGCGGACAGCACGACGCATTGGTTGCCGTACCGCATGGCGGCCTCGCGGATGAGGTCGGGGTTGCGGATCGCGCCGGAATTGACCGACACCTTGTCCGCGCCGCACTTCAGCACGCGGTCGAAGTCCTCGACGGTGTTGATGCCGCCGCCCACGGTCAGCGGGATGAAAATCTTGCTCGCGACCTCGCGCAGGATGTCGGTGAAAAGCTGACGCCCCTCAAAGGACGCGGTGATGTCGTAGAACACCAGCTCGTCCGCGCCGCAGTCGGAGTAGTACTGCCCCAGCTCGACGGGGGAGGATACGTCGTGAAGGCCCTCAAAGTTGACGCCCTTGACCACGCGGCCGTTCCGGACGTCCAGACAGGGAATGATTCGTTTGGTGATCATAATGCCGCCTCGATCGCTTTCTTCAGGTCTATCGCGCCGGTGTAGTACGCCTTGCCGATGATGGCACCGTACAGGTCCAGCGCCCGCAGGGCTCTGATATCGTCCATCGACGATACGCCGCCCGACGCGGTGATGAGCAGGTCATGCTTTTCGGACAGCTCGCGGTACAGCGCCCGGTTGGTGCCGCGCATCGCGCCGTCCTTGGAGATATCGGTGCAGATGACGTGACGCACGCCGATTTCCTGCATATCCCGCAGGAAGTCGTCCAGCGTCACGGCGGCGGTCTCCAGCCAGCCGCGGATGGCGATGCGCCCGTCCTTGACGTCCGCGCCGACCGAGATCTTTTCGCCGTACGCGGCGACGGCGGCCCTCAGGAAGCCGGGGTCGGTGACGGCGGCGGTGCCGAGGATGACGCGGTCCACGCCGGCGTCGAGGTAGGCGGCCACGGTGTCCATCGTGCGGATGCCGCCGCCGATCTCGACGAACAGCCCCGTTTGGTTTGCCACATGGGCGACCACGTCAAGATTGGGCGTGCTGCCGTCCCGCGCACCCTCCAGATCCACCATGTGGATGTGGGTCGCACCGGCGGCCTCAAAGTCGCGGGCGACGGCCGGCGGGTCGTCGCTGTATACGGTCATGGCGGCGTAGTCGCCCTTGAGGAGGCGGACCGCCTTTTTTTCGTACAGATCAATAGCAGGGAAGATTATCATAAAATCAAATTCTCATTCCTTAGTTAAAAACTGATTCAAAAGTTCTGGGTGATGCCTTGAACCAAGAAGGGCTTAAGCGGGATGCGGGGCAGAGCCCCGCAATATCACGCCTCAATTCCCTCGCAGAACGCGCGCAGAATGGCAAGGCCGACCTTCCCGCTCTTTTCCGGGTGGAACTGGCAGCCCATGACGTTGCCCTTCTGCACGGCGGCGGTCAGCTC
Organism: Clostridia bacterium; assembly: GCA_024404505.1. Taxonomy (GTDB): domain Bacteria; phylum Bacillota; class Clostridia; order Oscillospirales; family CAG-272; genus CAMEON01. The sequence goes on along the minus strand of JAKSPU010000058.1, from coordinate 8,071 downwards.
CGCGCCGTATCCGGCGGTGGCGATGACGCTGTCCTCGCAGCCGGAGGCATAGTAGGAGTGGACGAAGTACACGCAATCCCCCTCCCGGATGTAGCGGAACAGCCCGCTGTCCCGGGTGAAGTGCAGCGCGTTCCAGCCGATGTGGGGGATCTTGAGCCCTTCGGGGATGCGCCCCTGCATCGGGACGACGGCTCCCTTCAGGAGGCCGAGACCCTCATGCTCGCCGTACTCGTAGGACTTTTCAAACAGCATCTGCATACCGAGGCAGATGCCCATGAGCGGCTTGCCGCTGCCGGCCTCTTGCTTGATGACGGTATCGAGGCCCGTTTCCCGCAGCTTGCGGGCGGCGTCCTCAAACGCGCCGACGCCGGGCAGGATCAGCTTGTCTGCCTGACGGATGACCGAGGCGTCGGACGTGACGGTGATCTCCGCCCCGATGCTCCGGAACGACGACGCCAGCGAGAACAGGTTGCCGACGCCGTAGTCGATGATAGCGATCTGATTCATATTACAGAAGTCCCTTCGTGGACGGCACCTCGCTGCCGAGCGCGGGGTCGATACGGACGGCGGTCCGCAGGCTCCGGGCGGCTGACTTGAAGGCGCCCTCGATGATGTGATGGGAATTGATCCCGGCGAGCTGTCGCAGGTGCAGGGTCACGCCCGCGTTCTGTGCGAACGCGATCCAGAACTCGCGGCACAGCTCGGTGTCAAAGTCCCCGACCTTCTCCGTCGGGATGGCGAGGCCGTCGTAGTACCCGCCGCGGCCGGAAATGTCGACGGCGGAGAGGATCAGCGCCTCGTCCATCGGAAGCACGGTGTCCCCGTAGCGGGTGATGCCCGCCTTGACGCCCAGCGCCTCCCGGAACGCCTGCCCCAGCACGATGCCGATGTCCTCGACCGTGTGGTGGTAGTCGACGTTGGTGTCACCGAGGCAGGTGACGGTGAGGTCAAAGCGCCCGTGACGCGAAAACAGGGTCAGCATATGGTCAAGGAACCCACAGCCGGTCCGGATGGCGGCCTTGCCGGTGCCGTCCAGCGACAGGGAGAGCGTGATGTCGGTCTCGGCGGTCTTGCGTTTGATCTCGGCGGTCCTCATACGGCAGCCTCCTTCAGAATTTCCTTCACGGTGTCGACAAGGCACTCCATCTGTGCCCGCGTGCCGATCGTGATGCGGTTATACTCTTTGATGCGGTCGAGCTTGAAGTGACGGACGAGGACGCCCTTCTCCTTGAGCCGGAGGTACAGCTCCTCTCCGCCGATGCGGTCGGACTTGGCAAAGACGAAGTTCGCCTTGGAGGGCAGGACGGTGAAGCCGAGCGCCTCCAGCGCGGACGTCGTCCACGCGCGGTTGTCCATGATGACGCGGCAGTTGCCCATGTAGTAATCGTCGTCCTCCAGCGCGGCGACGCCGGCGGCGGCCGTCATCAGGTTGACGTTGTAGGGGTTGGTGGAGTAGCGCAGCGTGTTCAGATCGGCGATCAGCGACGCCTGACCGATGCAGAAGCCGAGCCGCGCGCCCGCCATGGAGCGGGACTTGGAGAAGGTCTGCGTGACCAGCAGGTTGTCGTATCTGGGTACGAGCGACACGGCGGACTGTCCGCCGAAGTCGATGTACGCCTCGTCCACGATGACCACGTGATCGGGATTGCTCCGGACGATCGCCTCAATGACGTCGAGCGGCAGGAGCTTGCCCGTCGGCGCGTTGGGGTTGGCGATGACGACCGTGCCGTTCACGCCGGCGTAGTCGGCGGGATCGATGGAAAAGTCATCGGTCAGCGGGATCTCGGTGTACGGGATGTGATTCAGAGACGCGAACACGGGGTAGAAGCCGTAGGTGATGTCGGGGAAGAACAGGGGAGACTGCTCGTCGGAAAACGCCATGAACGCGAAGTTCAGGATGTCGTCCGAGCCGTTGGTCAGCATGACCATGTCGGGCTCGACGCCGTACCGGGCAGCCAGCCGTCCGCGCAGCACGAAGCACTCCGGGTCGGAGTACAGATTCAGCCGATGCCCCTCGGCCTCCACGGCGCGGATCACGCCCTCGGAGGGCGGGAAGGGGGATTCGTTGGTATTCAGCTTGACGTACTGCCGGCCTCTCGGCTGTTCGCCGGGGGTATAGGGCGTGAGGGCGGCGTACTTACTCACGAAATAGCGGCTCATTCCTTTTCAAACCGGACGGTCGCGCTGCGGGCGTGTGCGTCCAGACCCTCCTTATTGGCGAAGTAGGCGACCTTGTCCGCGACGCGGGACAGCGCCTCGGCGGTGTAGTAGGTGAACTGGGACTTCTTGACGAAATCGTCCACGGAAAGCGGGGACGAGAAGCGGGCGGTGCCGCTGGTCGGCAGCGTGTGGTTGGGACCGGCGAAGTAGTCGCCGAGCGCCTCGGGGCAGTTCCTGCCCATGAAGATGGAGCCGGCGTGCTTTACCTTGTTGAGGTAGTCGAAGGGGTTGTCGACGCACAGCTCAAGATGCTCGGGCGCGATCTCGTTGGCGATGTCGATGGCCTTGTTGAGATCTCCCTCGGACACGATGATCTTGCCGTTTTTGTCGATGGACGTCCGGGCGATCTCGGCGCGGGGCAGCAGCGGGATCTGGATCTCCAGCTGTTCGGAGACAGCCTCGGCAAAGGCGCGGCTGTCGGTGACCAGCACGGCGGACGCCATGCGGTCATGCTCGGCCTGCGAGAGCAGGTCGGCGGCGACGAATTTCGGGTTGCTGGCGGCGTCCGCGACCACGAGGATCTCGGAGGGACCGGCGATCATGTCGATGGACACCTTGCCGAACACCTGCTTCTTGGCTTCGGCCACGAAGGCGTTGCCGGGGCCGACGATCTTATCCACGCGCGGGATCGTCTCGGTGCCGTAGGCGAGCGCGGCGACAGCCTGCGCGCCGCCGACCTTGAAGATGCGGTCCACGCCCGCGATCTTCGCGGCGGCGAGGATGACGGGGTTGACCTTGCCGTTCTTCATGGGCGGCGTGACCATCACGATCTCGGCGCAGCCCGCGATCTTGGCGGGGATGGAGTCCATCAGCACGGTGGAGGGGTAGGCGGCGGTGCCGCCGGGCACGTACAGGCCCACCTTCTCGATGGGCATGACCTTCTGCCCGATGACGACGCCGTCCTTCTCGCTGATGACGAAGGACTGCCGCACCTGCTTCTCGTGGAAGGCGCGGATGTTGACGGCGGCCTCGCGGAGGATGTCGACGAATTCCGGCTCGACGGAGGCGAACGCTTCGTCGATCTCGGCGGGCGTGACCTCAAGCGCGTCCAGCGCGGCCTTGTCGAATTTCAGGGCGTAGTCGTAGAGCGCCTTGTCACCCTCGCGGATGACGGTCGAGATGATGTCGGACACGACGCCCTCTACGTTGGACGCGATATTCTCACGGGCGAAGATCTCCTCGTTCGGGACTTCACCGTAATTATAGATGCGGATCATGACGGTTTACCTGCTTTCAATTTTTTTATGTGTTTGACGCGGCGTCGATCTGCCTGCTGAGGGCGTTGACGACGCGCTCGATCTCGGTTCCCTTGAAGCGGAACGAGGACTTGTTGGCGACGAGGCGCGCGCTGATGGGCAGGATCTCGGTCTTGACCTCAAGATCGTTCTCCCGCAGCGTCGAGCCTGTCTCCACGATATCGACGATGACGTCGGACAGCCCGAGCAGCGGCGCGATCTCGATGGAGCCGTTCAGCTTGATGATGTCGATGTCACGGCCGATCCCCGCGTAGTAAGCGGAGGCGATGTTGGTGAACTTGGTGGCGACGCGCAGCGTGCGCGTGCCGTCGTCGTAGAAGTCCTTCGGGCCGGCGACAGCCATGCGGCACTTCCCGAGTCCGAGATCGAGCAGCTCGTAAACGGCCGGCTCGTACTCAAGCAGGATGTCCTTGCCGGCAACGCCGATGTCGGCGGCGCCGCGCTCGACGTAAATGGACACGTCGGACGGCTTTACCCAGAAGTAACGGACGCCCGTGTCGGCGTTCTCAAAGACCAGCTTGCGGTTGACCTCGCGGATGGAGGGACACTCGTATCCGGCGGCCTCGAACATGGCGTAGACCTTCTCTCCGAGACGGCCCTTCGGCAAAGCGATATTCAGCATCAGACGCCGCCTCCTCTCATATCACACAGCTCCCGGAACCGCAGCTTGGCCGGGACAGCCTTCTGCGCGGTGACGGTCAGCCCGTCGGCCTGCAGCGCCGCGACCTTGTCCGCGACGGCCCGGCAATCCGTGTCGGGGCCGTACAGCAGCAGCACGTCGACGTCATATTCCCGGCGGACGGAGGTCAGCTGCTCCAGAAGATCCAGATACAAGGCAAATCCGACCGCGCCGGACGAGCGCCCCACGCGGCGCATCATGTTGTCGTACTGTCCGCCGGACAGCACGCTGTCGCAGATGCCGTCGAGGAAGCCCCTGAACACGAAGCCGTTGTAGTAATTCATGTCGTTGACGACGGAAAAATCAAAGGTGACGCGGTCGCCGACCGGGGAGCCGTCCAAGAGATCGGACAGCATCTGCAGCTCACGCACCGCCCCGGTGCCGAATACGGCGCGCAGATTGTCGAGGACGCGGTGCCTGTCGCCGTAAGCCGTGATGAACACGGCCAGGCGGTCGGTGCCGTCGGGCCCGATCCCGTACTCCGCGCACAGACGGCGCAGGTCGTGGGCGTTTTTCCCGGCGATGTACCGCAGCGCCTGCTCGCGGAAGGCGCCGTCCGGACACAGCTCGTCGAGAACGGCGGACAGCAGGCCGAGATGCGAGATCTCCAGCGCACAGCGGTCGGAGATCAGCGTAAGGCTCTGCGCCGCCAGCGAGATGACTTCATATATATCGTAGAGATCGACGTCTCCGATGCACTCGAGTCCCGCCTGCATGATCTCCTTGAAGCGGTGCGTGCTCTCGGACACACGGTACACGTTTTCATTGTAACAGACCTTCTGCTTGACACCGGGCGTGTCCTCGCCGCCGCGGATGATGGACAGCGTGACGTCCGGCTTGAGCGCCAGCAGCTTGCCGTTGGTGTCGTTGAAGGTGATGACGCGGTCGGAGACGAGAAAATCCTTGTTGCGGACGTACAGCTCGTACTCCTCGAATTTGCTCATGCGGAAGGGCAGATATCCGTACCGGCGGTACAGGGACCGCAGCGCGTAGACAGCCTTTTCCTCATTTTTCAACAGTGTTTCTTCAATCATGAATGACTCCTTGCGGGTATGTCCGCTCCCGGGAGGGAGGTCGGACGCTTTAGCGCTTTAACAGGCTAAAATAACGATGCGGGTATTATATCACATCAGGCTGCAAAAGTCAATACCCAACGGAGTAAAAAAGTATGCCTGACCATAAATTTTCCCGGCCTTGAGCCGGGATAGAAGATAAGAGGGGGCTGTCTCACTTACGTGATCCAGCCCCGCAAATCCGGCTCGGCGGATGAAATCCGCCGTTTTGGCCTTGTAGAAACATTGAATTTCAATGTTAATTAGCCAAAACCGCCGGAGTTTGCTCGAAAATGGCGGCACCCGACCGCCATTTTCGAGGGGCTGTCGCTTAACGCGACAGCCCCGTAAGTCGGCTCACGTCGGAACGGACCGATGCAAAGCCGTGAAGCGATCAGTGATTACCGATTACCGATTCAGTGCTTCTTCTTCAGCACGACAGCGGCAGCCATAGCTGCGAACAGCACGGCAGCACCGGAGATGACGGCGCCGCAGCCCTTCTTCTCAGCCTCGGTGCCTTCGGCCTCGGTAGCGGGCTCGGTGTCGGCAGTCGTAGCGGCGGGCTCGGTGGGAGCAGCAGTCGGAGCCTCGGTGGGAGCAGCGGTCGGAGCCTCGGTGGGAGCATCGGTGGGAGCCTCGGTCGGAGCCTCGGTGGGCTGCTCGATCTCGGTGTACACGGCCTTGACGGTGAAGTTCTTGTCGGCCATGGTGTATTCCTTCCAGACGCCGGTGTAGCCTTCCTTCTCGGGAACGGCGGGCTCCTTGACGGAGGTAGCGCCTGCCTCAAAGAGGACCTTGGCCACGACCTGGTTGTTGGCGGTGAAGGTCACCGTGTAGGTCTGCAGAACGTGTTTGTACTGGAGAGCGCCATCCTCGGTATCGTGGAAGGCAACGTACTCAACGTCCATCGTACCCTCGGATGCGGCGCAGAAGAAGTCGAAGCGCAGGAAGTTCAGGTTCCAGGTGGAGGGGTCGAGCGTGGAGACGCCGCAGGCAGCGAGGTCGACGACATCGACGTGCCACTCACCGTCGGCGATGATGGGACGCACGAAGGACTGACCGCCGGCGGGACCGGCATCGGTGGAGGACAGGAAGAACTCATAGTTGTCCTCGGTGGTGGTTCTGTACTTGACGGACAGGTACTGAGCACCGGTGAAGGGAGCGGAAGCGACCCATGTGTTGGGGTCAGCGCCGACAGCGGTGTAGGTAGCGTAGCCCTTCTCGATGTCGAAGTCGGTCTCGGAAGCGTTCAGGTGGTCGCCCTTCAGCTTGGAGCCGTCGATGACGTACACGGGCTTGGTGGAAACGGGCGCCTTGACGTCCTGTGCGGTGAAGGTGTAGCCGAAGGTGCCGTCCTCGTTGGCGGTGACGTCGCGGACGATGCCCTTCTCGTCGATGAAGACCTTCTTGCCGTCCATCTCGGTCAGCTGGGACTCGAGGACGGTCGCGGTCTTGGTGACCTCGTGCAGCTCGTTGGCCTCAAGCCATGCCTGAAGACCGGCCTTGGTGGTGAAGCCCTTGATGTAGGCGAGGTCGATGTACTCGTCACCGGTGAACTTGTACTTACCGCCGTTGACGTTTCTGGCCTCCAGCGCGTCGAAGCGGAAGTGGTAGACGGACTGACCGTCCTTGTCGTAGTACTGGTTCTTGGAGAGGTCGACGATCACATAGGTCCAGCCGGACTGGTTGCAGGCGATATCGAACTCGATCATGTTGTTATCGGAGGTGATGCCTGCGGACTGAGCCATGTAGATCTGCATACGGGGGATGATGGTGGGGTTGTTGTACTTGATGAGCAGGTAACGGCCGATCTGGGTCTTGGAGCCGCTGACGTACACGAGGTAGGGGTCACCGGCGGTGGTGCACTGGAAGTTGGCATAACCGTCATCGGACAGCGTGACGGTCACGGCGTTGGCGCCGGCACCCTTGGTGGCGAGATCCTCTGCGGTCAGCTCCCAGACGGGAGAGTCGACGACTTCCCAGCCCTCGTCGCTGAGTGCGTTGACGGGAGCGGTGATGGTCAGGTTGGTGAACTTGAGGACGTCGATCTTCATGCCGGCATCGTTGACGGCACGGGCGATGACCTCGTTGTAGTGACCCTCGGGCAGCGTGATGAAGAGGGTGCAGGTGTGGTTGCCTTCGTTGTAGTTGGCCTGAATGCCCTTGGCGAGCAGCTGGCCGTCAGCGTACAGGGAGTACTCCTTGAACATACTCTCCTCCACGGGGGGGACGGAGACGTAGTAGCTCAGAGTGCACTGCACGGCAGCGTCGGCAGCGGCGGTACCGTTCTCAAAGAGAACAGGCTCGTTGGTGGTGGACGTGACGGCAGCCTCGACGCCGCCGGTCTGCTCGGTCACGGTCACGGTGTAGTCGGATTCGGCGGACACCGGGAACGTGCAGACGCACAGAGCGGACAGGATCATGACAGCTGTCATCGTGATGGCGAGAAGCTTTTTCATAGACGCGATCCTCCTGATGAAAATTTGGATAATATATTATACAATGGAAATGGTTTTTTGTCAATAGGCATTTTCATAATTGAGACGGTATCTTCTGCGGGGGAAAACGTATTATTTTGATGCAAGGGGCCTGCGGCCCCTTGCATCCCTGCCGGGACGATGGAGGCGCCTCGCGCCTCCGGCGCTCGGGGGCCCACCCCCTGCCCCCTCCCGTGCGCGGGAGGGGGAAACTATAATCCTTTTACCGAGGAGAGGGGGCGCTGCGGCGCCCCCTCTCCTCGGCCTCCTCATCCTGAGGTGCCGCGCCTGCGGGCGCGGGGAAACGGAGACGCGTCCTCGTTCTCGTTGGCTTTACACGGATCGGGCAGATGCCATCTGCCCGATCCCGAGCGGGGTAAGGGGCCC
>JAKSPU010000057.1 GCA_024404505.1 Clostridia bacterium | reverse complement strand
AAGCCCTTCTTTCAAGAAGGGCTTAAGCGGGGTCCGGGGCAGAGCCCCGGCGCGTATCCCCGTATTTCATGCTCCCTCCGCACGTCTTGTCAGCACCGCCTTGACCGCCGCCGCGGCAAACGGAGACAGGATCATGCCCGGCAGACCGAACAGCCGGTATCCCGCGTATACCGCCGCCAGCGACAGAAGCGGATGGATGCCGAGACTGTCCCCGACCAGCTTTGGCTCGATAAGCTGCCGGACCAGCAGGCTGACACCGTACAGGGCGAGCAGACCGAGACCGGACGGCACCCGGCCGGTCAGACAATCGACCAGCGCCCACGGGAGCAGCACAGTCCCCGTGCCGAACACGGGAAGAAAATCCACGAACGCGATCAGTAAGGCGATCAGCAGCGGATACGGCTTGTGCAGCAGCATGAGGCCGGCCAGCATCTCACCGAACGTGATGAGACCGAGGATCAGGTACGCCCGCAGATACCGGCGGAAAAACCAGCCGCCCTTCTCGCGTATGATCATCAGCCGCTTCTTCAGCCGGTCGGGGATCCGGGCGGCCACGGCCGCACCGAGACGGCCGCTGTCTGCCGTGAAGTAGTAACAGGAGAGCAGCAGCACGACGAGGAACAGGAGGGCTGCCGGCAATCCGCGGACGGCCAGCAGCGCTCCCTCGGATACGGTTCGGCTCAGCCGCGCGGCCAGCTCCTCGGCGGCGGACTGCACCGCACTGTCCAGCCAGCCGCAGAATTCCGCGAAACCGGGATTCTGCTCGAACTTGCGCAGGAACGGCAGATGCTCCGATACCGAGTACACCCAATCCAGCGCCTGCGTGACCATGGCGGTCGGCGTGTCGTCGCCCGCACCGGCACCCTGCTCCCCGATACGCAGCAGAAGCTGCTCCAGCTCTGCCATGCCGCGCCGCACCGCGGCGGCGGCAGCCAGCACCGCAAGACCCGTGAACAGCAGCACCAGCACCGCGGCTACGGGGCCCCGCGGGATGCGTCCGCGACCGGTCAGCCGGTCGGCGAGCGGACGGATCAGAAGGGACAGCAGGTACGCCAGAAGGAACGGCAGCACCGCGCCGAGCAGACAGCGGAAGGTCAGCCATACGCACAGAAGCCCGGCTCCGGCCAGCAGGGCGACAGCCGCCCAGTATTCCGGGCCGCGCCGCCCGGTCGTCTTTTCCGTATTTTCCACCATCCCGTTCCCTCCGTGTGACGCCGCCAAAGGGGGCGTCCATACAGATAGTATGTCCATTCTTTCCCTGTTTATGAAGGGCGGCCCAAAACATTCATCGCGCGTCGAATATTTGAAGACGCCCTGAAATAAACTTGACACGGGCGCGGATTCGTGGTACAATACTGTCATGAAAAAACCGCCGGACGGCGGTATCCGAAAAAGGAAGGACGTATGATATCATGGCCAACAAGACCGCACAAAGCAACAAGAAACCCGCTCCCAAGAACGACAAGGCCGTTCTGATCGCCCTGATCGCCGCGCTGGTGATCGTCGTGGCCGTCGCGGTCGTGCTGATCGTCAGCATGGCGAACGACAAAAAGCCCGTACCGGAGGAAAACTTTGAAAAGAAGACCTTCGACACCACGCCCGTTGAGCAGGCGACCCGCACCGAGACCACGGGAACGGTCGATATGACCGCCGTCAGAGCCGAGATCGACAGCCGCAGCGTCGACGATTTCGAGCAGGCAGACGAGGTGACGGATTACGTCATGTTCGTCGTCAAGGGCTACGGCAGCTACGTCATCAAGCTCCGCCCGGACGTCGCTCCCGTTTCCAGCCTCAACTTCCGGAATCTTGTGGCGCAGAACTTCTATGACGGCTCCGTGTTCCACCGTGTCATGAAGGGCTTCATGATCCAGGGCGGCGGCGCCGTTGCCGGATTCTCCGGCTCGCTCACTCCGATCAAGGGCGAATTCGCGTCCAACGGCCTCAAGAATGACCTCTCCCACATCCCCGGTGTCATCTCTATGGCCCGCACGACCGTGCCGGATTCTGCCACAAGCCAATTCTTCATCAGCAACAGTGAAAACACGCCCCTCAGCCTCGACGGCAATTACGCCGCTTTCGGCTACGTGGTCGCCGGTATGGACACCGTCATGGCGATCACGGACGCACAGGTGACGTACAGCAGCACCGGGGAGTTGTCCGCTCCGACGTCGCCCATCGTCATCGAGCACGCGTACTTTGTGAAGCTGAAGTAACGCGTTCCGCGGCTGCTGCCCGGCCGATGACGGCTCGGCGGAAGTTCGAGCAAACCTTCCCCCCTGCTATCCCCACCGCCCCACGGGCGGGGGGCATATTTGTTTATTCCAACAGGGAGAAGGGAGCGGCTGCGCCGCTCCCTTCTCTCTGCACCCTCATCCTGCGGGACGCGGGGAACGACCAAGAAAAAAAGGCAGGCGCCCATGACGGCACCCACCTGTCTCGTTCAACGTAAACTCAACCTCGGTCAATATTCCTTTTTTGAAAGTTCTTGGGATTCTTAAGCCCTTCTTTCAAGAAGGGCTTAAGCGGGGTATGGGGCAGCGCCCCATGTGCTCTCCGGGTGTGGGGCAGAGCCCCACACGCGTCTCTGGGGCCCGGGGCAGAGCCCCGGCGCTTTTTTTACTTGTACAGCGGCCCGTAAGCGGCGCAGGCGCGGTAGTCGGCATCCTCGGGGTTGGAGGTGCCGAACGCGGACCACGCGTGCGGACGGTAGATCTTCTCGTCCGGCACGTTGTGCATGGAAACGGGGATACGCAGCATCGAGGCCAGCGTGATGATGTCCGCACCCACATGACCATAGGTGAAGGCACCGTGATTGGCGCCCCAGTTGGCCATGACGGAGTACACGTCGGTGAATGCGCCCTTGCCGGTCAGATTGGGGGCAAACCAGATGGACGGCCACGTCGGGTCGGTCCGGTACAGCAGCGTGTGGTTGACCTCCTCCGGCAGATCTACCGTGTAGCCCTCGGCGATCTGGATCACCGGGCCGAGATGGTCGACGTAGTTCACACGCACCATCGTGACGGGCATCTCACCCTTGCAGTTGTACATCGAGGAGAAGCCGCCGCCGCGGAAGTAGTAGCGGTCAGCCGGCGCCCACTGCGTCGCGGCGAGACAGTTGTCCACGTCCTCGTCCGTCATCTGCCAGAAGGGCTTCATACAGGGCTCGCCCTTTTCGTTCTTCACACGGCCGCTGCCCTCCAGCGCGGACGCGCCGGAATTCAGAAGATGGATGAAGCCGTTCGCAGCCTTGCCGAGCGGGTAGTAGCCGGTCACGCGGTGTACAGCGTTGGCACTCCAATACGTGCGCACGTCGGAGAATACGGAGGGCTGATTGGTCACGAGGTTGAGCAGCAGCATCGCAAGACCGTTCATGTTGTCGGACTCGGTCGCCAGAATGATCGGCGCGCGCTTGCCGTTCCAGTCGAAGGTCGTGTTGAGGATCGCCTCGGTGAAGTCGGCGTTGGGCTTGTAGTCCGTCCATTGACGCTGCCCCTGGAAGCCGCCGAACAGCGCGTTGCGACCGTTGGCCTCCTCGGAGAAGCCCATTTCCTTGAGCTTGGGGTTGCCGAGCATGATGTCACGGATGATCAGCGTCATCTTGGCGACGAATTCCCATTCCTTTTCCTTGTCCTCGTCGGACGCGCGGACGGCGTCGGGATTCTTGTCCCAGCCGGTCGGGCACTTCGCCTTGATCCACGCCAGTTCCTTTTCATACTCCTCGCGGTCGTAGATGCCGAGGTCGACGCGGCGCAGGATCTCGGTCATGTCCACCCACTCGGCACGGATGCCGAGATACTTCTGCATGAACACGGGATCGAGGAAGGACCCGGCGATACCCATCGCCACACCGCCGATGGAGCAGTAGGCGCGGTTCCGCATCAGACCGACCGCCGTCGCGCAGCGGGCAAAGCGGACGATCTTCTCAGCCACGTCGGGGGTGATGCCGCTCATGTCGGCATCCTGCACGTCATGACCGTAGATGGCGAACGCGGGCAGACCTCTCTGCGCGTGAGCCGCCATGACGGCGGCCAGATAGACCGCGCCGGGGCGCTCGGTGCCGTTGAAGCCCCAGACAGCCTTGACCGTCAGCGGGTCGAGGTCCATGGTCTCGGAGCCGTAGCACCAGCAGGGGGTAACGGACAGCGTGGCGGTCACGTTCAGCTTGCTGAACTGCTCGGCGCACAATGCCGCCTCCTTGCCGCCGCCGATCGTGCAGTCGGAAATGACGCACTGCACCGGCGTGCCGTCAGGATAGAACACGTTCTTTTGGATCAGCTCCACGGCGGCCTTCGCCATGCGCATGGTCTGGTCCTCGAGTCCCTCGCGGACGCCTCTGCAGCGGCCGTCGATGATGGGGCGGATACCGATGACGGGATATAACATAGGATACTCCTCCTTGATGATGATTGATGGGAACCTGCAGCGTCAGTATAACACAATCCCCGCCCGATTGCAAGATATTTCCGGAAATTTATCCCCGGAAGGGAAGGATTTACAGCAGTTCCGCCCCGCTTGCGCCCGCTTTGCCGCAGACTCTTGACAGCGGGCGGGCAATGCGGTATAATATGGTCAATCCCATGAAAGGACGATCCTGCTATGAGCCTGACACTCACCTTCGTCGGTACCAGCCACGGCGTTCCCGACGTTGACCGGTACTGCTCCTCCACCCTCGTTTCGGCGGGCGGGGATCATTACTTCATCGACGGCGGCGCACCGACCGCCGATTTCCTGACCAGGAACGGCATCCCGTTTGAGTCGGTCCGGGCGCTGTTCGTCACGCACGTCCACAGCGACCACCTGCTGGCCTGCCTGCCCATGCTGTCGCTGATGAATTGGTACTACACAGGCTCGTCGATCGACGTCCTGCTTCCGGAGCAGACCGCGGTCGGGGCCGTCAAGGACCTGATCACCCTGTCCGACTGCGCCTTCAACGAGAAGCGCGTCCGGCTGAGCGTCTACGGAGCAGGCCTCGTGTGGGACGACGGCACGATCCGCGTGACGGCGATCCCGACCGCCCACATGGCTCACATCGGGCGTCCCTCCTACGCGTTCCTTCTGGAGGCGGACGGCAAGCGAATCCTGTTCTCGAGCGATATGCGGGCGGATCTTGCGGACCTGCCTGCCGTTCTGTACGAGACGCCCGTCGACCTGTTCATCACCGAGTGCGCCCACGGTTCCGTCGACACGCTGGCGGCCAGACTGAAGGACCCGCGCTTCAAGGCGCGGTCCGTGATCGTCACTCATATCCACCCGCTGCCCGAAAAGCAGCCGCAGCTGGAGGCGCTCGCCCGCGAGCTGCCGTTCCCGCTGGAGATCGCGCGGGACGGGGCAACGGTATCGGTATAAAGGAGAAACATCATGTCAGATAAGGAGAATTCCCGTCAGGCGCTGATAAGCCGCGTGCTGCGCGGGACCGACGTCTGCCCTTGCGGGCGGACACATCCCGTTTCTCTCAAGGCGCTCGTCATGGAGCCGAGCGCGCTGGCGAAGCTGCCCGGGGTCCTGCGCGGGCTCGCAGACGCTCCGGTGACCGCCATGATCTGCGACGAAAACACCTACCGGGCCGCCGGTGCCGACGTCGAACGCATCCTCAGGGACGCGGGTATGCCGCTCGGACAGACGCTCTGCCTGCCCGCCGTGCATCTGCACGCGACCGACGAGGCAGCCGCGTGCGTGGAGAAGCAGCTCCGTCCCTGCGACCTGCTGATCGCGGTCGGCTCGGGGACCGTCCACGACATCACCCGATACACGGCCGCCGGGCGCGGCATCGACTTCGTGTCGGTCCCGACGGCTGCGTCCGTGGACGGTTATCTGTCCTCCATCGCCGCCATGACGTGGCATGGCGTCAAGCGCTCGTTCCCGGCCAAGGCGCCCGTTGCCATGGTCGCGGACAGCCTCGTCATCGCCGCCGCGCCCTACCGCCTGACCGCGTCCGGCGTCGGCGATCTGCTCGGCAAGTATACGGCCCTGTTCGATTGGCGCGCGGCGCATCTGCTGACAAACGAGTACATCTGCGAGGAGTACGTCATCCCGCTGGAGGAACAGGCGCTGGAGGAGGTCGTTTCCTGCACGGACCGCATCCGGGCGCGGGATCCCGCCGCAGTCGAGGCGGTCATGTTCGGCCTGACGCTGTCCGGGCTGGCCATGCAGATGGTCGGGAATTCGCGCCCGGCGTCCGGCTCGGAGCATCACATCTCGCACCTCATCGAAATGAACGTGCTGGGGGACACCGACGGCGCGCTGCACGGCGAAAAGGTCGGCGTGGCCGAGGTGATGGTGTGCGACCGGTACCACGAGCTGCTGTCGCGTCCGGTGGCGGCGGACGATATCGGCTATCCCGGCTTCCCGGAGGCAGACGTCCGCCGGGTATTCGCGGACAGGGCCGATGAGGTCATCGCCAACGAAAACACCCCGGACCCGCTGTCGGAGCTGGACCCGGCTGTCCTTATTTCCTGCTGGCCCGCACTGCGGGAGCTGGCCGACCGCACGCTTCCGACGGGGGAGAAGATCCGGTCGCTGCTCGCGGCCTGCGGCGCACCCGCGTCGCTTGAGGAGATCGGGATCCCGTCCTCGCTTGCGGACACCCTCTGCACGTATTCGCCCTACGTCCGCCGCCGTCTGACCTTCATGCGGGCGGCCGGAATGATCGGCAAAACCGGAAAAACAGAAAGGAAAAATGATATGAACAACGATACAAGACCCGTGATCGGCATCATCGGCGCGATGAACATTGAGGTCGAGGCCCTGTGGGCCGCGATGGAAAACAAGCAGGAGACCGTGATCAGCGGCAACACCTTTGCGGAGGGCGATCTGTGCGGCCGGCGTGTGGTAGTGGCCAAGTGCGGCATCGGCAAGGTGTTCGCCGCGATCTGCGCGGAGGCCATGATCCTGACCTATCACCCGTCCCTGATCGTGAACACCGGTGTGGCCGGCACCATGACGGACCGGCTTTCGATCGGTCAGGTCGCGCTGGCCGACAGGCTCGTGCAGCATGACATGGACACGTCGCCCATCGGTGATCCCTACGGTCTCCTGTCGGGCATCAACGTGATCTATCTGCCCACCGATCCCGCCGCCGTGGACTGTCTCGCGGCCTGCGTGGCCGACGAGGGGCTTGTGTCCGTTCGCGGCACGGTCGCTTCCGGCGATCAGTTCATCAGCAGCACCGCGCAGAAGGACGTCATCCACGCCCGATTTGACGACGTGATCGCGTGCGAGATGGAGGGTGCTTCCATCGGGCACGTCTGTTACGTCAACCGCACCCCCTGCGCGATCCTCCGCGCCATCTCCGACGGCGGCGACGAGGCCGCGTTCACCGATTATCCGACCTTCCTCAAGTCCGCCGCCGCTCACGCGACGCAGGTGCTGCTGAAGTTCTTGGCTGCGTGGGAGGGGTGAATATTGTGGGGCGCTGCCCCATACCCCGAGGACGCGTCTGCGGGGCTCTGCCCCGGACCCCGCTTAAGCCCTTCTTGAAAGAAGGGCTTAAGGATCCCAAGAACTTTCAAAAAAGGATTGAACAAGGTTCGGTTTACGCCGAACGAGATAGGTGGGTGCTGTCATGGGCGCTCACCATTTTTGAAACGCCTACGCGGGGACCCCTATCCTCGCTCGGGCCTCCGCGCTTTGCGCTCCGACCGTAAAACCCGGGGGAACGGGGACGTATCCCCGCGCCGCAGGCGCGGTTCTCCGGGATGAGGATGCAAGGGGAAGGGGCTGCCGCAGCAGCCCCTTCCCCTTGCGATCAAATAAAGATATTCCCCCCGCCCGCCGGGCGGGGGGGCAGGGGGGTGGGGGCAGAAACTTTTATCGTGGTATCCGGCGATGCGGAAACGTCCGGTCCCCAATCATAGTGGCGTCCCCGCAAGCCTCACCGATATCTCCCCGCTGTCCAGCAAGCGGGGGCCGCTGTCGGCATCGACAATCAGCCGGTACCGGTCGTCCACGTCCCGCAGGATGCCGGAGAAGCATTCGTTCCCGCGCACGCAGGTGACGGGGCAGCCCTTCCACAGCAGCCGCTCCCGGTACGCGGACAACGTGTCCGGGGAAAAGCAGGCGTCAGCCCGCAGGATGTCCAGAAGCTCCCGGGCGATGGTGCCGCAGAGGACGCCAACATCGAGAGCGGCGTCACCGGGCAGGAAATCGGCGAGACTCCCGGCAGGGGCGCGCAGACCGTCCGGGAAAGCCGCCGTCGAGAGATTGAGGCCGAGACCGACGAGCAGTATCACGGGGCGGTCCGGATCCGGTGGTGCGACCGCCTCGGTCAGGATGCCGCAGACCTTGCGCTCCCCGAGCCACAGGTCATTGACCCATTTGATGCCGGGGACGAGACCCGTCAGCGCACGGACGGCGCGGCAGGCAGCCACAGCCGCCGCGGCCGTCACGCCGACGGCGTGGTCAAGCGGCGCCGTCACGGGGACCGCAAGCGTCATGTACAGACCGCTGTCCGGCGGTGAAAAGAAGCTGCGCCCGAGGCGGCCCCGCCCGGCGGTCTGGGCGCGGGCCGCACACAGGCAGACGCGCGCGTCCGCGGCGGACAGACGGCGGGCGTCGGCGTTGGTCGAGTCGGTCTCGTCGAGCAGCCGGACGGTGATCCCGCCGGCGGCGGGGCCGAGACCTGCCGCGATCCCGGCATATGAAAGCGGCGTCAGATTCATCAGGGTCCCTCCTTTGCGCGGACGACGTCCGTTTCTGCGTCGTATCATAGCACGAAACGCCGCCCCGATTGTGAACGTGCTGTAAATTCGGGACCGATCCGTGTGGAAAAGGATTGGTTTTTCTCTGAATTTCCTGTGAATTCATCAAACGGTCTTGATTTTTCGGCGGAAAAGGTGTATGATAAACAAGTAACTATGCAGACGGCCCGGGATTTTTCGCGGGAGCTGTCTATTATGGAACAGGAGATCATTCATGAACAAAAAGCTGCTTATTCTGACGGCGTGCCTGTGCGTCCTGATGCTGTGCATCTGCGCCCTCGCTGCCTGCAACAATGAAGGGAATGACAACGAAACCGGGACCGATACCGGTGTCAACGGATCGGAGACGGCCGAGCCCGCTTCGGGCGACGGCGCCGATACCGACGGGACCGTTACCTCCTCCATCAACGAGGACGTGACCGCGATCCCGCGTTACGATTACTTTGAGGCCGACGTGTCCAAGGATGTGACGGTCGACAAGTCCGTGTACACCGACATGAAGCTGACGCTGCCCTCCGACCTGCTGATCACGGATGAGGACGTGCAGGACTACATCAAGGGGCTGGTGTTTGAGCGGCGCATCGCCGTCAACGGCACGACGCAGGTCACCGACCAGCCGCTGAAGCTCGGCGACAGCGCGTTCATCTACTACCGCGGCGTCATCGACGGCAAGGACCTGGACCGCGGCTCCAACATGGAGGACGCGGAGCCCTTTGAGCTGCCGCTCGGCTCTGACAGCTTCATCCCCGGCTTTGAGGAAGGCCTTATCGGTCTCGTCCCGAACCAGACCTCCCGCGAAAAGCCTTTTGAGCTGAATCTGACCTTCCCCGAGAACTACGGCAACGCGGAGATCGCCGGCAAGGCGGTGACCTTCTACGTGGTGGTCGAGTACGCGATCCAGTACACATTGCCGGAATACAATCGCGATTTCGTGGAGAACACGCTGCTCTACGAGCCGCAGAAGGAATTCTACGCCGGCGACAAGGCGCTCCTGCAGGAGTTCGAGGCCTATGTCAAGGAGTATTTGGAGAGCCAGAACCTCCAGAACGTGGAGTACGCCAAGACCGACGCCCTGTGGGTATACCTGACGGGCACCTGCGAGTGCCGCAATCTCCCCGAGGATGAGATCAGCTTCTATTACGACTCCTACGTCAGTGAGATCGAATACTACTACAATATGTATACCTCCTATTACGGTGAGGAGTTCGCGGCAGCTTACCCGGATGAGGGCACCTTCGCTGTCGATTACATGGGCCTTGACGCGGGAACGGATTGGACCGAGTCCCTGAAGAAGATGGCGACGCAGATGGTCCAGAAGGACATGATCACCCACGCCATCGGCGAGATCGAGGGCATCGAGTCCGTCACGGACGAGGAGGTGCAGACCGAGATCGACTATTGGGTCGACTACTATCAGGGCTACATGACCGAGGAGGAGATCATCCAGAGCATGGGTATGCTCTACCTGCGTGAATCCGCCTATGCCGTCAAGATGTCCGATTGGCTGATGAACAGAGCCACCTTCACGTACGGAGAGTAACCGGATCTGCGGGGCACAGCCCCGTGATTGAGGCCCCCCTGACCCCCCGCCCCACGGGCGGGGGGAACTTATATTTATACGCATGGAAAAGGGAGCGGCAATGCCGCTCCCTTCTCCCTGCACCCTCATCCTGAGGGACGCGTTCTCTGTCCCCCGACTTTACACGGATCGGGCAGATGCCATCTGTCCGATTCCGAGCGGGCCCCGCGTGGGCGTCATGGTACCACCGCGCGATGCGCGATGGTACCTAAAAAGGGTGGGTACCTGTGACGGCACCCACCTGTCTCTTTCAGCGTAAACTCAACCTTGATCAATCTTTATCCCTGCATAAAAGTTCTTGAGATTCCTAAGGACTTCTTTCAAGAAGTCCTTAGGCGGGGTCCGGGGCAGAGCCCCGGCGTGTCCTCAAGGTCCGGGGCAGAGCCCCGTAAACTATTTTCACTTCTCCTGCTTCCGGCTGTACAGGATCGCGGTGCAGCCGTCCTCGGACAGGACGATATGCTCCAGCAGCGGCACGCCGATCGCGTTGAACGCGGTCTCCGCGCGCCGCGTCATATCGAGATCGGCGGCGGACGGCGCGGATCCGCCGGTCGGGTGGTTGTGGACGAGAATGGCACCGGCGGCGTGCTTGTAAAGGCACAGCTCGGCGGCGCGGCGGATCGGGACGGGCGAATCGTTCACGGTCCCCTCAGAGAGGAGACAGCAGTCGAGCAGACGCAGACGGGCATCCATCAGCAGCAGATACACCCGCTCAACGGACGTATCCTTATAGAAAGCCCGCATATACGCAGCCACTTTGTTTACCGTGTCCATACAGCGGACGTCCGCCGTGCTTTCAGCCGCACGGACCGCGCAGACAGCCGAGAACAGCCGGAGCAGACAAGCCGTCTGCTCTCCGACGCCCGGTACGGCCTGCAGCTCCTCCGCGGACGCCGATAAAACACCGTTCAGCGAGCCGAAACGCTCCAACAGACGGTGTGCCAGCGGATTCACGTCGGTGCGGGGCAGCGCATAAGTGAGCATCAGCTCCAGCAGCTCGTGGGAGGCCATGACTTCGGCTCCGCCGACCAGAAACCGCTTCCGCAGCCGACGCCTGTGTCCCGCGTGGAGCCGCGGATCGTTGGCGTAAGGGGATACCCGTACCTCCTGCACGACAGCCGTGCATCCCTCCGTCAGCGGAGCGGAGATCGGGGTGTCGGGCATAGAATCGTTGTTTCTCATATTGAACGTATGGAAAAGCCGGGCGGCGTGCCGCCCAGCTTCCGACTCCTTTGACAGCAATAGGGAAGTTCTTTTAGAGCCGCCCTTTATAGATTGCTCGGATTGAAGTCAATGCTCAACACCGGCTTCTGACTCGCGCTTGAGCCGGCGGTGAATGTCATGTGAAGAGAGGCGAACATTGCCCGGCTGCGCTTGTTCAGCCGGCACTTGATCACCATACGCATCCGGTATACGTTGTCTACCCGGTATACGGGCGCCTCAAACGGCCCGAAACGCTGGACGGGCACGTCGGCATAGTCGCCGGCTGTCAGCCCGTCCAAGGCTTCCGACAGGCGGAGGACAGCCTTTTGCAGCGCCTTTTCGTCCGGAGACGTCACCGTCAGCAGCACGATGTCGCAGAACGGGGGGAATGTCAGGAGACTCCGCAGCCGGATCTCGCGCTCGTAGAACGTCTCGTAGTCCTGCGCGCACGCTGCCTTGATGACGTCGCTGTCCGGATTCATCGTCTGGATGACAGCCAGCCCCGGCTTGTCCGCGCGGCCTGCCCGGCCGATGACCTGCGTCAACAGCGAGAAGGTGCGCTCGGCGGCGCGGTAGTCGTCGGAATACAGGGACATATCCGCCAGCAGCACGCCCACCAGCGTGACGTCGGGGAAATCGTGGCCCTTCGTCACCATCTGCGTGCCGAGCAGGATGTCGGCATCGTGGCGGCGGAAGCCGGTCAGCAGATCGAAATACGCGCTCTTGACGCCCGTCGTGTCGGCGTCCATGCGCATGACGCGCACCCGCGGCGCGTCGGGCGGCAAGGCTGCGTCCTCCGGAACACCTCCGGGACGGACAGCCGTTTCCAGCTCCTGCTGGATGCGCTGCGTCCCGAAGCCCATGCGGGCCAGATGAGCCGATCCGCAGTCGGGACACACGTCGGGCGTTTTCAGACGTGTGCCGCACCAATGACAGACCATCTCGCCGGCGTCGTAGGTGCCTTTGGACGTGTGATAGTTCATGGCGACGGAGCAGTGCGGGCACAGGATCGCTTTGCCGCAGGACCGGCATACGATCTGCGTCGAGTAGCCGCGCCGATTGAGGAACAGGATCGCCTGCTCGCCCGCGCCCGTGACGCGTTCCAGCTGACCGGTCAGCTCGCGGCTGAGCGGCGCGGTGCTGCCCGTCCGGGCCTCATTCCGCATATCCACGATGCTGACACGCGGCAGCTCGGCGTCACCGTAACGCTGCTTCATGGTGATGAGGGTGTACTTGCCCTCCTTGGCTTTGCGGTAGGATTCCAGCGAGGGGGTCGCGGACGCGAGCAGCAAGAGGGCGCTCTCCCGCGCACAGCGGAAGCGCGCCACGTCGCGCGCGTGGTATTTCGGGTCCATATCGGACTTGTACGTATGCTCCTGCTCCTCGTCGATCACGATCAGACCGAGGCGCGGGACCGGCGCGAAGACAGCCGACCGCGTGCCGACGACGACGGGGGCAAGTCCCGCCCGGATGCGCTCGTAGGACTCGACGCGTTCTCCGGCGGAGAGACCGGAATGGATCACGGCGACGCGGCGGCCGTACCGTCCGTGGAAGATGGACAGCATCTGCGGCGTCAGGGAGATCTCGGGCAGCAGCACGATGGCGCCCTTGCCGGTGTCCAGCATCCGGTCGATCATGGACAGCATGACGCAGGTCTTGCCGGAGCCGGTGACACCGTGCAGCAGCGCGGCCCGCGGCTCGCCCGTATCGGCCAGCGCGGTCAGCGTGCCGACGGCGGACGCCTGCTCCTCACTGAGCCGGAACGGCGTGCGGAAGCCCTCGCCGCCCACACCGCCGGGCAGCGGGGCGGGGACCTCGGAGGCGAGGATGACACCCTTCAGCTCAAGCGCGCGCAGCTGGGCGGTCTTGGCGTCGGCGGCCTGCTTCAGCTCGTCGGCGCTGACACTGTCGGGTGCGGACAGCAGCAGCTCGACCACCTTCCGGTGGACGGGCGACGTCAGCCGGACCGCGCCCTTCTCGCCGCGCAGCGCGGCTTCTGCCTCGGAGGCGGAGATCGCCAGCGTGTAGCGCGTTTCGGATCTTTCACGGGGCTGCGTGACGGTCAGGCTGCGGCGGACGTGGTTTTTGGCGACCAGCTCGTCCAGCGAGGCGGCTGCCTTGGCGCCGAAATGGGCGCGCAGGGACTGTCCGGATACGGAGCCGCGGCTGCGGATATATTCGTATACGAGCAAAGTGGCGGCAGACAGGCTGCCGGAGCCGGGGACAGGCAGGCCGGGCGCGGCATCGTAGAGGTCCGTCAGCGCGGCAAGCGACTTGGGCGGGACGACCGTCCGGACCGCCTCGCCGACCGTGCAGAGCGTCTGCTCCTTCAGAAACAAACAAAGAGAGAGCTGCTCCGCGGACAGGAACAGCCTCTCTCTGCATACCCCGTCCACCGGCTTGAGGCTGTCCGGGTCCATACTCGGCGCCAGCGCAAGACCGTCCTTACCGCTTACAGACGCGATAAGGCCGATCTTTTTGCGGTTCCCCTTTCCGAAGGGAACCGTGACAAAGGCGCCCGGCACGATCGACAGCGCCAGAGGAGCGGGGATATAGTAATGGTAGATACGGTCAATACAGAAGGGATTGTCGAGGATATACACCCCGGCGTATCGGGTCTCCGGGGGAAACCCTGTTTCCGCGGGAATCGGATCGGTCATACGGAAACTCCTTCCTGCGCGTCAGCCGGGCGGACAGCCGTCCGGAGCGCGGTGTATTCAATCGGCGTCGGCGGGATCGGCTTCTGCATCCGGCAGACCGGCCTCGTCCTCTGCGTCTTCCTCGTCTTCGTCCTCATCCTCGTCCTCGTCTTCGAGATCCTCGGGGATGTCGTCCTCCTCGTGGTGGGGGCCTTCGAGGATCGCCTGCTCGACCTTCTGCTGCTCCTCGGGGGACATGGTGGTGATGACGTACTCGTGGTTGTACAGACGACCGACGGCGATCTTGACAGCCTTTTCGTCGCGCAGATCCTTGTCGATCAGGCTCTGGAGGGGCTTGTCGGTCTCCTTGTTGCCGGTCTGCGAGGCTTCGGCCTCGGTGCGCTGATGCACGTACTCATTGGTGACGAGACGGGCGCACTTGGCGGCAGCCAGCGCGATCTCGTAGCGGTTGTACTTGTCCTGACTCAGGTCGTTGATGGTGGGAAAAATCATGAACGTATCTCCTTATATAATGAAAGAAACTTTTCGGTACGTGGGGGCGGCTCAGTCGTCGTCCTCGTCCTCGGTCTCATCGACCTCGGGCTCGGAGCTGTCGTCGGCATCCAGACGGTTGGCAATGGTCTCCGCCTGCAGCGCGGACAGGATGACGTGCTCGGAATCCGTGATGACCACGGCGCGGGTCTTGCGGCCGCAGGTGACGTCGATGACACGACCGTCGTCCTTGGCGTCCTGGATGAGGCGCTTGATCGGGGCGGAATCGGGGCTGACCAGCGTGACGATGCGGTCCACGGCGACCATATTGCCGTAGCCGATGTTAATGAATTTCATAGTACATCCTTTCGTGCGGAGCTGAATTTATTCAATGTTCTGGATCTGCTCGCGGATCTTCTCAAACTCGCTCTTGACCTCGGCGACCGTGCGGGCGATGTCGGCGTCGGAGCATTTGGAGCCGATGGTGTTGATTTCGCGGTTGGTTTCCTGCAGCATGAAGTCGATGCGGCGGCCGACGGGCTCGTCGGAGCGGAACAATGTTTCTAAGGCGTCGAAGTGGGACGCAAGGCGGACCAGCTCCTCGTCGATGGCTACGCGGTCGGCGTAGACGGCGCACTCGGTGACGATGCGGGACTCGTCAATGACGGCTCCGGACTCACCGATCAGCGCGCGCAGCCTCTCCTCGAATTTCTCGCGGTATCCGGCGATGTTGCCGGCGGACTTTTCGGAGATGCCGTTAACCAGAACGCGGATCCCGGCGAGCTTTTCCAGCAGGTCGGCACCGAGGCGTTCGCCCTCGCGCTGACGGGCGGCGAGGAACTGTGCGGCCGCGTCCGCGACGACGGGCTCAAGCCGTGCCCAGAGGACGTCGTCGTCCTCGGTCTGATCGTTCCTGACGGGGACCATCACGCCGGGCATGGCCATAAGCCGGGTGGCGGTCATGTCGTTGGGGATGCCCAGCTCGGCTGAGAGCAGGGCGGCGGCCTCGACGGTGCGGCGGGCGCAGTCAAGGTCGGGCTGCAGGACCGGGGCTCCGGTCTCGCTGACGGCGCGGGTGTCGGTGACGGTCACGGTGACGTCGATCTTGCCGCGGCTGATGCCGGTGGCCGTAAGGGCGTTCTTGACCGTATCCTCCAGCGCGGCGTACGCGCGGGGAAGCCGGAGAGACCAATCGAGGAAGCGGTTGTTGACGGAGCGCAGCTCAACGGTGATTTCAAAGCTGTCCCGGACGGCAGACGCGCGTCCGAAGGCGGTCATACTTTTCATGGAAAGACTCCTTCAAGGGATCCCTGCGGATTTACATACACAATTATTGTACACCTATTCCGCAGGCTTGTCAATAACTTTTACGCATTTTTGGAGAACATGACTTTCTGCGTAAGGTGCGGCTGCTGTCCGTTGTGCAAATCGACCATGCCGTGCCGCGCCCTGCTTGCGCGGACGACGGGCCGCAGACCGCTTCGACCTTGAATATCCTCATGCGCGTCGGCACAGTGCCTGCCGCGGGCAGCGCGAGGCGTGCGGCGGCAGGGATCAGCACACACAGGGGGCGCTTTTTCTGTTGTCTGTCCGGCGGCGGAAGAGGTAAAAAATCGTCCCCGGACGCGGTTTTGGTACATTTGTGCAAGAAAAAGTTTACATTCACATAAAAAATACCACGGATTTCACGCAAAAAAAGTGAAAAACCCTCTTGCC
The DNA here is from genome assembly GCA_024404505.1 of Clostridia bacterium. Lineage (GTDB taxonomy): Bacteria > Bacillota > Clostridia > Oscillospirales > CAG-272 > CAMEON01. The sequence goes on along the minus strand of JAKSPU010000057.1, from coordinate 268 downwards.
AAGATACAAAAAATGGTGTATAATAACTGTAACTGCAATGAGTTCCCCTGATACGTCGTCAAAAAGGCAGGTCGCGGGGACTGTAAATCTAAAACCTGGAGGTATACAACTATGGTAGTAGCAGGCGATTTCAAAAACGGTCTGACCTTCGACATGGACGGCGACGTCTATCAGGTCATCGAGTTCCAGCACGTCAAGCCCGGTAAGGGCGCAGCGTTTGTCCGCACCAAGATGAAGAACATCATGACCGGTGCCGTGACCGAGCGCA
>JAKSPU010000056.1 GCA_024404505.1 Clostridia bacterium | reverse complement strand
CAGCGGTCGCGGAGCTTGACGTTGGTCGGGCGGACGTTGATCATCAGATTGCCGACGACCTTGCCCGTTCTGATCATCGCGCCGGTCGAGAGCATATTCAGAACGAGCTTCTGTGCGGTCCCGGCCTTGAGACGGGACGACCCCGTGATGACCTCGGGACCGACGTACGGCGCTATGGTCACGTCGCAGAGAGGGTGCATCGCGCTGTCCGGATTGCAGGTCACGCCCATCGGCACCGCTCCGATCTCCTTTGCCTTCTTCAGCGCACCCAGCACGTAAGGCGCGCCGCCGGACGCAGACAGACCGACAACGACGTCCCCTGCCTGTACGCCGTCTTCCATAAGCTCGTCGGCACCGCGGGACTCGTCGTCCTCGGCACCCTCGACGGCTTTGAACACGGCACCGTGACCGCCCGCGATGATGCCGCGGACGAGAGACGGGTCAACGCCGAAGGTCGGAGGACACTCGGAGGCGTCCACGATGCCGAGACGGCCCGACGTGCCGGCACCGATATAGATCAGATGCCCGCCGGCTTCAAGGTGCGCGGCGATGATGTCGATGGCCTCAGCGATGTGAGGTGCCTCCTTGGCGACCGCATCCTCGACGGCATAGTTCTCCCGGCAGATCGTGTTCACCATGTCGATGGTGGACATTTCGTCGATGTGCAGCGTGTTTTGGTTGCGTCCCTCGGTCTTCAGTCTGCCGAGATCGCTGCGGACGGTCTGCTCCTCACGCATGGCAGTTCCCTTTCCGGCGCATGGCCCATACCTTCAGGACGGCGGCCTGTGTCTTGCTGTCCTGGATCTCACCGCGGATGATCATGTCGACCAGTTCCTCAAGCGGGATCTCGACCAGCTCAAGGAATTCGTCGTCGTCCGGGTCGGTCTCGCCGGGCACGAGATTCTCGGCAAGATACATATAGATGATCTCGGTCAGGAGCGCCGGGGACGTGGACAGATCTCCGATCGGGGTCAGATCCTCGGTGCGATAGCCCGTCTCCTCGCGCAGCTCGCGCAGGGCGGCTTCGCGATGGTCCTCCTCGGCGTAATCGAGCTTGCCGGCGGGGATCTCCAGCGTGACGCGCCCGAGCGCGTACCGGTACTGACGGATGCAGACGACCTTTTCATCCTTCGTCAGCGGAACGACCGCGACAGCCCCCTTGTGCTTGCAGTATTCGCGCATCCCCACCTTCCCGTTGGGGAGGTTGATGCTGTCACGGTAGACGTGCAGCACCTTGCCGTCGTATATCAGCGTGCTGTCCTTCTGGGTCTCTTCAAAATAACTCAATTCTTTCATGACTGTTTGGCCTTGCGGCCGGTCCTTTCCTCATTTGTCGGGTATATTATAAACCATCCGGCGGTTTTTGTAAAGATTCATCTTGAAAATTCTTCGGATATATGATAAAATATAGAAAATCGCAAAAGCGAGGTGAGGCATGATGGATACCAAACAGTTCATAGTCCCCGAGGAGCAGTCCCGCACGGCGCGGGTGCTGGGGACGGACGCCGTAAGACGGCTTTCCGGGGCGCGTGTCGCCGTGTTCGGCGTCGGAGGCGTAGGCGGACATTTGTGCGAGGCGCTGGCGCGCTCCGGCATCGGGCATATCACGCTGGTGGACAAGGACACCGTTTCCCTGTCCAACATCAACCGTCAGGCCGTCGCGTATCATTCCACGGTCGGACGTCCGAAGGTCGACGTCATGAGGGAGCGGATACTCGACGTCAACCCGGACTGCGAGGTCGAAGCTGTGCAGACCTTCTATCTGCCTGAAAACGCCGATTCCTTTGATCTGTCCCGTTTTGATTTCGTCGCGGACGCCGTGGACAGCATCCCCGCAAAGGTCGAGCTGGCCGTCCGCTGTGATTCGCTCAGCATACCGCTCATCTCCGCGATGGGCGCCGGAAACAAATGCCATCCGGAGTTGTTCCGCGTGGCGGACCTTTCCAAGACCGCGACGGACCCGCTTGCCCGCGTCATGCGCCGGGAGCTGGGCAGGAAAGGCATCCGGCATCTGACCGTCGTCTACTCGGAGGAGCAGCCGATATCAACGGTATCCGACGAGGGAGACCGCGCTCCCGGAAGCCTTTCCTTCGTTCCGGGCGTCATGGGCATGATCATGGCCGGGGAGATCATCCGGCGGCTGACCGGCATCAAGTAATCAATGTTTTATCAGGAGGCTGAAATGAGATTCATAGTTCCGATCAACAAATCGTATATGACCTTCCCCGTCTGCCGCGGCAACCAGCCGCGAAAGGTGCTGTTCTCAGACGGCGGCAAGCTGGTTTACGACCTTGACGTTCGCCTGCCGGAAAAGGATCAGGAGAGCGACTTTACCGCGTACGCGGACATGACCCGCTTCAAGGGCAAGACGCTTGAGATCGGGTGTGACCACGTTCCCTTTGAGTTCGGGTTCTCGGACAGCGTCCCGGAGGACACACAGGCGGAAAGGGACAGCCGGCCGGCGGGACATTTCACGGTCCCGAACGGCTGGAACAACGACCCGAACGGCCTGATCCTGCATGACGGCGTATATCATATGTACTATCAGTACAATCCCTGCGCGCCGATGTGGGGCAATATGCATTGGGGACACGCGGTCAGCCGCGACCTTCTGCATTGGGAGGACCTCGGCACCGTGCTGTACCCGGACGAGTACGGAACGATCTATTCCGGCTGCGGATTCTTCGACGAGAAAAACTTGACGGGACTTGGTACGCCGGAGGATCCGCCCCTCCTGTTCTACTACACCGCGGCGGGCGGCGGCAACGCGATGAGCGAGGGACGCCCCGCGACCCAGCGCCTCGCGTACTCGCTTGACGGCGGCTATACGCTGATCAAGTACCCCGAGGTCATCCTCGACCACATCGTGGACTATAACCGCGACCCGAAGGTGGTGTGGGTGCCGGAGATCGGGCGCTATTGCATGGTGCTGTACACGACGGAAAACGACTTCTGCTTCTTTTACTCGGATGACCTCCTGCATTGGGAGTACCAGTACAAGGTCCCGATCGCGTGGGACAGCGAGTGCCCGAACTTCGTGTCCGTCCCCGTGGAGGACGAAGACCACTGTATGTGGGTGCTGTTCGGCGCACACGGGCGCTACTGCGTCGGCGAGTTCCGCGACGGCGTGTTCACCCCGGTACAGGATCAGGGCAAGCCGCACTTTGAAACGGCCAACTACGCAGGACAATGCTTCGCGGGCCTTCCCGACGGTCAGGCGATCTGCGTGGATTGGTACACGGGCGCGCAGGACGGCTGCCGCTGGTCGCAGGCCATGTCCATCCCGATGGAGCTTTCCCTGCGGAAGCTGAACGGCTTCCGGTATCTCTGCCATAAGCCCGCGGCGGCTGTGGACGGCTGCAAAGGTTTTGAACGCCTGTACTCCGGCATCTCCGTCACGCCGGACGCGCCGTTGACGGTCAGCCTCCGGGAGCCGGGAGACGGCAAACTGTTCGATCTGACGCTGACCGTTCCCTTTGACGGGAAGACGATCTTCTCGATCTCCCTTTACGGCCGCAGGCTGGTCTTCGACATGGCGCAGAACCGCTGCTTCCTGCCCGGGGACAAGGGATGCCCGCTGGTGCCTGACGGCGACGAAACGCTGAAGCTGCGCGTGCTGTTCGACACCTGTACGGCGGAGGTCTTTGTGCAGGACGGCTTGTTCAGCGCGTCTGCCAACGGAAAGAATGATGTCAATGATAAAACGCTCACGCTGAATTCCGAAGGACAGCTGCCGATCCGCCTGTCGATCCGTTCTCTCTGCCTGTAATACGAAAAGGAGGCGTCCTGCCTTGAACCGGAAAAATAATAAAAGCACCTGCGCTGTTCAGCACAGGTGCTTTTTGGAAATCATTCCTTGACGAACGCGCGGACGACCTTGCCGAGCTTCTTCACGCCCTCGACGATCTGCTCGTCGGAAGGCGTGGAGTAGTTGAGACGGATGCACTGCGACGGCTCGTTGACGTCGCAGTTGAAGGTCGCGCCGGGCACAACGCGCAGCTTTTCTGCCATCGTCGCCTTGATGAACGCGGTCATGTCCACGTAGTCGGGCAGCGTCACCCAGATGAACAGGCCGCCCTCCGGGCGCGTGAAGGTGACGGAGGCGGGCATCTCCTCCTCGAGACCCTTGATCATCAGGCCGCACTTGTGGCGGTAGACGTCACGGATGAAGTCGATGTGCGCGGGCAGATCGCATTCGGTCATATACTTGTAGCAGAGGATCTGGAAGAACAGGTTGGTATGCACGTCCTCGGACTGCTTGGCCACGACCATCTTGGCCGCGACCTCCTCCGGTGCGACGACGAAGCCGACGCGCATACCGGCGGACAGGATCTTGGAGAAGGTGGAGCCGTACATGACGATGCCCTCTGTATCCATGCTCTTGATCGTGGGGATCTCCTCACCGGCAAAGCGCAGCTCGGCGTAGGGGTTGTCTTCAAAGATCATGATGCCGTACTTCTTGGCGATCTCGTAGACGCCCTTGCGGTTCTCCAGCGTGGAGGTGAGTCCGGCGGGATTCTGGAACGTCGGGATCAGGTAAAGCAGCTTGGCGTTGGGCGTCTTCCGGATGGTCTCCTCCAGAATGGCAAGGTCGATGCCGTCCTCGTTGAGCGGGACGCCGATGGTCTCACAGCCGCAGGAGCGGAAGGAATTCAGGCCGCCGATGAAGGTCGGGTTCTCGCAGATGACGGCGTCGCCCTCGTTGCAGAACGCCTTGCAGGCAAGCTCGATGCCCTGCTGACCACCGCTGACGATGATGGTCGTGTCGTTGTAGGAATCACCCTCGGCAATTGAGCGTCCGATGCCGTATACCTCCTTCTGACGCTTGGCGATGGCTTCGCGGAGCGGGCCGTAACCGTCGGTCACGCCGTACTGCAGCGCAACAGTGGACTGATTGCGGAAGATGTCGGCGGCGAGGTCGGCAAGCTGCTCCACGGGGAAGGTCTCGGGAGCGGGATTGCCGGCGGCGAAGCTGATGGTCTCGGCGTCGGAGGGAGCCTTGAGGATCTCGCGGATCGCGGAGGGCTTCAGGTTGACGAGCTTATCGGAAAAATGATAGTTCATGACGGTTACCTCTTTATTTTTTCAATATCAATGTTTTCTGCGGTTGCCGGGCCTGACCCGGATATAGATGGTGTGGACGCTGCCGGGCGTGCCGTTGGATTCGGCGGTCCGCAGCTCGAACTCGTTGAACGAAGCGAGGAAGGCGGTCAGCTTCTTGTAGCCGTAGTTGCGGACGTCGAAGTCGGGATACCGCTGCGTCAGCACGTCGCCGATGCGGGAGGCCATCATCCAGCCGTCCTCGTCGGAGAAATTCGCGAGCTGCTGCATGATCGTGCCGCGGATCGCGGAGAGATCGGTCTGCGAGTTCTGCTCCTTCGGGATGTCCTTCTTCTCCGGTGCCGGTTCCGGCTCGGAAGTCCGCGCGGTCTTTTCGATCTTGTCGATGAATTTGAACTCGTTGCAAGCCGTGACGAAGGGACGCGGCGTCTTTTTCTCGCCCATGCCGATGACGAGCATCCCGGCCTCACGCAGACGCGCGGCGAGCTTGGTGAAATCGCTGTCCGACGAAACGAGGCAGAAGCCCTCGACCTTGCCCGTATACAGGATGTCCATCGCGTCGATGATCAGGGCGGAATCGGTGGAGTTTTTTCCTGTCGTGTAGCTATACTGCTGCATGGGCGTGAGCGAGTATTCGAGCAGGACCGATTTCCATCCCTGCATCTCGTTCCGCGTCCAATCGCCGTAAATGCGCTTGTAGGTCACGATGCCGCGGGCGGTCGTCTCGTCCATGATGACCTTGATATAGGAGGGCGACACGTTGTCCGCGTCGATCAGGAGCGCCATTCGTCTGTCCTGCGTCATGCGTCGTTTCCTTTCTTTCAAATCCTTGATGATATGATCCTATTTGTAATATAATACCACACAAGCACGATCCTGTCAAGTATTCCCGGAATTTTATTTTTGCAAGTTCTGCAAGGCGATTCCTGCAAAAGATTGCGGAAATCCGATATTTATGTAAAAATCCTCTTGACTTTTGCCTGAAAAAATGGTATGATATATCATCAACTTATGATAACTGTGGAGGTATCACCAATGAATGCATATCTTGCAAGCGTTCTCGAAAGCGTCAAAGCCAAGCACGGCAGCGAGCCCGAGTTCGTTCAGACCGTTGAGGAGGTCTTCTCCTCCCTTGAGCCCGTCATCGACCGTCATCCCGAGTACGAGAAGGTCGACCTGCTCGGCCGGATGGTCGAGCCCGAGCGTATGTTCACCTTCCGCGTCGTCTGGCAGGACGATCAGGGCGCATGGCACACCAACCGCGGCTGGAGATGCCAGTTCAACGGCGCTATCGGCCCCTACAAGGGCGGTCTCCGCTTCCAGAAGAACGTCAACGAGTCCATCATCAAGTTCCTCGGCTTCGAGCAGACCTTCAAGAACAGCCTGACCGGCCTGCCCATCGGCGGCGGTAAGGGCGGCTCCGACTTCGATCCCGCCGGCAAGTCCGACGCCGAGGTCATGCGCTTCTGCCAGGCCTTCATGTCCGCTCTGTACCGCTACATCGGTCCCGACGTCGACGTTCCCGCCGGTGACATGGGTGTCGGCGGCCGCGAGATCGGCTACCTGTTCGGTCAGTACAGAAGACTCAAGGGCGTGTGGGAAAACGGCGTGCTTACCGGTAAGGGTCTGTCCTACGGCGGCTCCCTGATCCGTCCCGAGGCTACCGGCTACGGCGCCGTGTACTACCTGCTCGAGGTCCTCAAGCATGAGAACGACACCATCGAAGGCAAGAAGATCGCCGTTTCCGGCTACGGCAACGTGGCGTGGGGTATCATGAAGAAGGCTGCCGAGCTCGGCGCCAAGGTCACCTACTTCTCCGGTCCCGACGGATACGTCCATGATCCCGACGGTATCATCACCGAGGAGAAGCTCAACTTCATCCTCAATATGCGCGCTACCGACCCGATGCACTGCAAGCCCTATGCCGATAAGTTTGGCTGCGAGTTCGTCGCAGGTGAGAAGCCTTGGGGTATGACCGACGTCGACGTCAATATGCCCGCCGCTATGCAGAACGACGTCAAGATGGAGTCCGCCGTCAAGATCGCCGCTGCCGGCACGAAGTATTACATCGAGGTCGCCAATATGCCCACGACCAACGACGCGCTGAACTTCCTTCGCAAGACGCCCGGTATCATCGTGGCGCCCTCCAAAGCAGTCAACGCGGGCGGCGTCGGCGTGTCCGCACTTGAGATGGCACAGAACTCCGAGCGTCTGGTCTGGACCGCCGAAGAGGTCGACGCACAGCTCAAGAAGATGATGCAGAACATCCATAAGGTCTCCGCAGAGGCTGCAGAAGAGTACGGCCTCGGCTACGATCTGGTTGCGGGCGGCAACATCGCCGGCTTCAAGAAGGTCGCACAGGCCATGATGGAGCAGGGCTGCTTCTAAGGATACGAAGATACGAAAGATACGATCCGGGGGAAACTTTCTGAAGAAAGTTTCCCCCGGACCCCTTTCAAAGACTTTACAATCTGAGTGTTTTGTGTTACAATGTAATCAGAAATGCTTGGGAGGTATGGATATGACTTATTCCAGCGGTGATTTCATTTGTCTGCGGGCTTTGAACTGTCAGAAGAACCCACGCGTGCGTGATCTTTGTCTCTGTACAGGTTTTGAGCCGGTGATGTTCGGAAAGAAGACGCTTGAGCACGCGCTGACCGCTCTGAAAAACGGCGGATTGATCACCGTCGGATCAGAGTGCGCGGACGCTGACACCCCGGTCACGATCACGGATGCCGGTCGGAAAGCGCTGTCTATCCCCTTCCTTTCACAACTGAAAGAGACGTGGGCTGAAAAAGCGTACGCGAAGGCAAAGCTGGTTTTCCTGTCTGCGGGTGCCGTTCCGGACGGGGCGCAGGTCGTAATGACCGATGACGCATACGAGGAGATCGCTTCCCTGTCCGCCCGGTATGCCGACGACACGGAGCAATGGCTGTCTTTGACGGTCTCCGACGACTCCGTGACGTTCACCCTCCGCGACCCGGGTGTAAAGGAAACGGATGAGGAGGGATCTGATCCTGAGCAGACGGTTGACGGTGAAGACCGTTCGTCCCTCGCTTCCCTGTGCGGTGGAACGGACGAGGATATGTGTCCGAAGGTCAGCGAGATCAAGGTCACGCTTCCGCTCGGTGACAAGACCGTTTACGATCTTTTGCTCGCCGTGAGCGAATGGCTCAGCGGACAAAGCAGCGGTACGACGAAGGTCTGCCTGTCCGGACAGGGCGGTGCGTATATCCTGACGATTACGGAACAATTGAGCAGCGTGCGGCTGTCCGCCGCGCCCATCCTCTACAACCGACAACGCTTCAAGGGGCTGCGCGACAGCCGTCTGGATTACGCGCAATGCGGAAATAACGCGCTTGACCTCTACTTTACCGACGACGACCTGATTGCCAATATCCGCACAGCCTACCTTGAGCTGTGGGAACAGATGGACGATCAGACAAGAGAAGCCTTCATCAAAATTTAAAAACCGGCGGGCCGGATGGCCCGCCGATTCTTTTTTTACATTAATCAATTCCCTGCTTGAAAGTTCTTGAGATTCTCAAGGACTTCTTTCAAGAAGTCCTTGAGATCCTGAAGGACTTCGTCCTTCAGGCGGGGTGTGGGGCAGAGCCCCACAAACACTACCCCCAATTATTCTTTGCTCCCTGCGGGGATCCACGCGGCGCACTCCTTGTCGAAGTCCTTGCCGGCGGACGAGTAGTCGATAAGCCGCAGGTCACCTTCGGCTGTCTTGAGGTTGAAGCAAAGGATGTTGTCGTCCAGCTCGGGGCAGAAGCACGGCTCGGCGATGACGCTGCCGTCCTCGTTGAGGACGGGCGTGACGACGGCACGGGGATCGACACCGAGACGGACGTCAGCCGCCAGCACGATGCAACCATAGCGGAACGCCACGTAGGGCTTCCGGAAAACGACCTCGGGATACACGGGGTAGACCTTCATGTCGAAGGTGATCGCAACGGTGTTGCCGGACGTCCACTTGCGGGTGATGCTGACCGTGTCGCCGCTCACGTCGATCGCTTCCCCGTTGACCGTAACCACGGTCTTTTTGCTCCATGCGGGGTTGCGCAGACGCAGCGTGAAGACCTCGGGACAATCCGTCGTTACGCTGATGACGGTGTTGTTTTCATACGGGTAATTCCCTGCCACGTCGAAGCGGACGTACTGATCGCCGGGCGTGCGTGCGCTGATAGTTCCGGGCAGGAAGAAGTTGAGCAGAACGCCCTCATCAAAGGTCATGGCGGCGATCTTGGGGATATATCCGATGCCGGCGGAGCCGATGCAGGCGCAGCAGCCGTAGTAGGTGTTGTCGGTCATGATGCAGAGGCCGCCGGTCGCAAGCCCGCGGCGGTCTGCACGCAGAGGCGCGTAGCTGTCGAAGGGCATCACACCGGTGATCTCACGCGGGACAGCCTCACGGGTCTTGCAGGTGTAGGGCTGGAAGTGCGTGTTCAGTGAGCCGAGGTACGCGTTGAAGAAGGCCGTCTCGATACAGTCGATATACGCCATGTCGCCGCTCAGGCGGAACAGCTGACCGCACAGCTTGATCAGCGTGACGGTCACGCAGGTCTCCTGCATGATGTAGGTGTAGTCGTCGTTGACCTGCATCTCGGCGGAGTGGTCGAACAGCTCGTGCGTGCAGCCGCAGGAGCCGATGACCGTCACGTCAGTCGCCAGCACGCGGCGTCCGAAGTTGAGGACGGCTTTTTTGTACCGTTCCTCGCCGGTCAGGCAGTAGAATTCGGCCAGACCGTCAAAGCAGGACATGGTCTCGTACGCCTTGTTTTCGGGGTACTGATACGGGTCGATCTCGTCCTCCTCCGCCTTGCGGAAGATGCACGCCTCGGACTCGTAGCCCTCGCGGACGATCTCCTCAGCCATCTCGAAATACTTCCGGTCGTGGGTCAGGTGGTAGAGCTTGACGAACGGCTCGAGGATGGACATGGCGTTGGCTCCGAGCCACGCTCTCGAGGTCTTGCACATCGGGATCTTGCCCTCGCCTGCTCCGACGCGATCGCAGATGTAGTCCGCGTGACGGCACACGGCGGCCTTGATCTCCTCGCAAAGCGCCTCGTCATCACAGATCTCGTAGAAGTAAAGGAAGCCGAGCATGATATACTTGCGGCCCCACATATCCCAATCCCGGAACTCGCTGCTGACCGGGTAGGTGGAAAAGCGTCCCAGCTCGTCCTGTGTGGTCAGCATATCGCGGATCGTGGACTCCAGAATGGCGTACAGCTTTTCGTCGCGCGTATAATTACAGACGAAGCACGCGCCGCGCATCATCTTGCCCCAATACTCGCAGCGCCAATGTCCGTCGGCGTCCGAGTCAAAGGTGTACTGCTTCACGAACTTGACCCAGAGGTCAGTGCGGTACAGCTGGTTCTCGTTGATGAAGCGGACGGCATCCGCGAAGGGACCGACGAAGCGGGCGCGGTTGGCGCTGTCAAAATCGTAAAGGTAATGGCCGCCTTCAAAGAGCGTGTTCTGTGCGTTTCTCATGGTACTCTCCTTTTGGTAATAAATATAAGATTGCTGTTGAAAGTAAAACAAAGGAAGCGGGCCGAATAAGCGGAACGATCCCCGTCCATACTCATTGTATAAGGAAAGCGGGGTGAATCTGCATGAGTCAAATCATCATCATAGGCGGAGGCGTGACCGGACTGTCGACCGGTATCCATCTCCTCCTGTGCGAAAACAACCGGGACACGGTGACGATATGCGAAGCCCACCGGGTGCCCGGCGGCAATCTGACGGGCTGGGACAGAGACGGGTACCATATAGATAACTGCGTCCATTGGCTGACCGGCACGCTGCCCGGCACGGACGATTACCGTCTCTGGCAGGATCTCGGCGTGCTGGGTGATGAGGATACGGTGCGCCTTCCCTCGTTGTATACGGTGCGTGACGGACAGACGTCTCTTTCGCTCCGGCGCGATCTTGACCGGACGTGGCGTGAGATGCTCGCGCTCTCCTTTGAAGACAAGCACGAGATCGACCGCCTGTTCCACGCCGTCCGCGTGCTGTCGGCTTATACGCATACCGGCCTTGAAAGGGTCGACCTGTCCGAGATGATCCGGTACTCTCCGGTGCTTGCGCGGTATTGGATGATCAGCACGGGAACGCTGGCGCGGCGTTTCCGTCATCCGCTGATCAGGCGCTTCATCACCGCGGTCTGCGGGGAGGTCTTTTCCGCGATCTGTCTCGTCTGCATCATGGCAACCTTCTGCTCGGGCAACGGAGATCTGCCCGCCGGAGGCTCAAGCGCTATGGCGGAACGTATGAAGGACCGGTTCCTGTCGCTCGGCGGTCAACTGATGTGCGGACAGCGGGTAAAGGAGGTCATCCTGACGCCGGACGAACGGAAAGGCGCAGGGCGCCGTGCGATCGGTATCGTGACGGAAAAAGGGGTGCGGCTGCCCGCGGATCAGATCGTTTATACGGGCGATCCCGCCGCGTTCTGCGGATCCGTGATAGACGCGCCGCTGCCGCACGGGCTTGAGAGCCGGTACCGCGATATTACCCGCATCCGCTTTTCCGGGATCCACGCGGCGTTCGCCGTCCCGAAGGACGCCGTCACCTTCTCGGGAGATCTGATCCTGCCCCTTACGGGTGCGTCCGGGCTGCTGCCCGGGTGCGATCAGGTGATCCTGCGTGAATTCACGCACGAGCCGGACTTTGCGCCGGAGGGCATGACGGTCATACAAGCCACGGTGTTCTGTTCGGAAAAGACTGCTGAGCGCGTGATCCGACTGTCGCATGACAGGGAAACGTATCAGACGTACAAGCAGCGGACGGCGGACGTATTTGCCGGGGCCATCCTTTCGGAATGTCCCGCTGCCGCCGGACGCATCAGGCTGCTGGACGTATGGACACCGGCAAGCTACCGGCGGTTTACCGGCAGTGAGATCGGGTCATTCATGTCGTTCGTGCTGCGTCCCGGTGATCTTCCGAGATCGCTTGACGGACGGATACCCGGGGTGGACAACGTGCTTCTGGCCGGTCAGTGGCTGCACGCGCCGGGCGGTCTGCCGACCGCTGCCGCGGAGGGCCGCCGCGCCGCCGGGATCATCACGGAAAGAGAGAGGATGCCGGAGGAAGAACGCATGCATACGCGCAGGCTGTCGCTCGGCTTTTCTCCGGCTCTCACCGGACGGGAAGATCCATGAAATCGGGCTGCCGCATCCGGATGCGGCAGCCCCCCCATTTTTAGTGACGGGTCACTTGGCTTCCGTGACTTTGAACGTGCGGGCTTCGCCGCCGCTCATATCGACGCAGAAGGCAAAGGAGTAGGTGCCGTCTCCGTCGTAGTAGACCATACCGCCGTCATAGCCCTTCTTATCGGTCCTATACTCGACCCATTCGCCGTTCACCTTCTCAAAGAGTGCGGGACGGGCGGAGCTGCTCATGCCGTACACGCGGACGACCGCGGTATTGTCACCGCCGGACAGGGTGAACTCTGCATTCCCATCCTTCATGCGGACCTTCGGAACGTAGGTGTCCGGAATGACGTCGCCCTCGGCTGCGGTGATCAGGTAAGGATCGATGCAGCTGTCCTGACGGACCTTCTGCACGTTCTCGTCGTTCCTTGCGGTCTGGCAGCCCCACGGCATGAGGATATAATCCACGTGGATGTGGTCGCCGGGCTTGAGTGTCACGCTGTCGATATCGAGCGTGAGGCTTCCGTGGTTCAGACCGCTGACGAATTCGTCGCGGACCATAAACCCGCCCGTGTACTGCTCACCGCCCAGCACGATGTCGTAATCCTTTACGATCAGACCGAAGTTGACGGTGTTGCCGGAATTGGTGACGCCGTAGTAATCGTAGTAGGGATATTCGTCGCCGAGCTTAACCATGCGGTTGCGGTAGGACGCGGAAAGATCGAGCGTATCGACCGCGGGCTCGTTGTTCTCATTCAGGTATCCCATCTTGCCGAACAGGACGTCGCGGCTGTCAAAGGTGAAAAGGTTGAATTTCTCCGAGAATCTCTTGACCGTGAATTCCTGATTGATCGTGATGTCAAGTGTATAGTAGGTGCGATTTTCATCCGTCTGCGGCATTTCGACGTGACGATACGTTACGTCAAGCAGCCCGTTCAGATCGGCATACTCCAGAGAAATATCCGCGTAGACGGGACCGCTCGAGTCGATGGTGTTTTTCGTATTCTCCAGCGTGCCCTGATCGTAGGTCACGACGTACAGGCGTCCGATGGAGGTGTGCTGCGGCTGATCGCTCCACAGCGGCGCGGACATGGAGCGGAAATCGGGCAGCAGCCAGAAGTCCTTGCCGAAGACGTAGGTGGGGGCGATGCAGTTGGTCTCCGTCACGCCCGTCGACAGGTGGTAGTACGGGCTTACGAAGGAAATGGAGGAGAGCTGCTTGAGCGGGAACTGACCCCAATTCTGGTACAGGTTCAGCACGGTGAACGGCAGGGTCTGATCCTTCTTCAGCGAGAGCGGGAAGAAGGTCATACCGTAGCCGGGGTCGCCCGGGAAGTAGTAGGCTTCCTCGTTCTCGCCCGCGAAATTCTTGTTGACCTCGAGCGGGATGGGGATGAGGCTGTCGTTTTCGTCCAGCAGCGCGGCGCACTCCAGACCGCCGGAGGAGGTGTGCGTGAAGACCCAGATGTTCCGGTCCTCGTCGTCGCAGGTGATCGCGGCGTGGAGAGCGTAGTGCTTGTCGGGCTCCTTGTAGTAAGCCTTGTTGAAATCGGAGCCGTTCAGCTTGAACTCGTAGGCGCCGCGCAGGCCGTCGTAGCCGACGAACCGTGCGCCGTCGGAATCCTCCGTGATCGTGATGCCCTGAAGCGGATGACGCTCGGCTTCGGCTTCCTTGATGAAGGCGTCAAAGGTATGGTTCGTATCGGTGTACAGCCGCTGACCGAAATTGATATGCGAGCCGGGGGTATAGACGATCTGCGGATCGTTATCGATATGCTGGTCAACGACGTAGAAGCCGTTCTCAAGCGTGACGGTGAGCGTCCCGGAGCCTTCGTCGCAGGCAAGGATGTAACCTAGGATACCGGCGCGCTCGATATCGAAGGCGACGTATTCGGCGGTATCGAAATCGACGCCTGAAAGGCTGTCGTGCAGACCGGAAGCGTCGCTGACGATCAGCTTGGTCACGCGCTCGGCGGGCACCTTCATGATCATGCCGTAAGCAAGGATGTTGGTGATCTCCTTCTGCGTCGGCACGATGTGCTGGACCATGTTGAGCTTGTCGGAGTACATATTGAAGACGCGGTCGAGCGCGACGCCCTGAAGACCCGCCTTCTTGAGATCCTTGCCGAAGCCCTCGTCGAAGACGTGCGCGTTGTAATAGTAATACCCGAGTTGCATCGTATTGAAGTGGCCGGGCAGATTGTGCTCATTCGACCAGTGCAGGCCGCCGTCACCGTCAAGGATATAGACGTCCAGCGTTTCGGTCAGATACGGGATCCCGTCGGGGGTCGTCACGGAGGTGAAGGTGTGCTTCTTCTTGTCCTCGTACGTAATGACCACGTTCTTGTTGGACAGCACCCACGTGAAGCGGTTCTTATCCGTGATCGTAGTAGTCACGCCGTTGGCCATTTCGGACGCGTGGGCAACGGAAGCGCCCCAAGGACCGGAAAGCGTGACGGGCTGCTCCTGCCGGTTGTCCTCGACGGATACGGCATCGGCAGCGTTCAGTACGCCGTTGTTCAGGGCGGCGTTGAAAGCGTTCATCGCGTTGTTCATGCCGGCTTCGGTGTTAGCCCCGAGCAGGATGTCCTCATTGACACTGCTGAACAGGTACCCTTCCCTGCCCGCTTTGTCAAAATCGGCGGACATATCTGCGTTGAAGGCCGTCCAGCCGATCAGGAGCTTTTTCATGCCTTCCGGCACCTGCTTGTCGGATACAAGGGTAAGTCCGAGCTTTTCCGTCAGTGCGGAAGCGGCGGCTTTTTCCCATTCGGCGGCGTAGTCGGAAAGGACGGCAACGTACGTTTCCGGCGTGATCTTCAATTCGACCGGAGCGGCAGGCTCGGTGTCGGCTTCCGTAGGTGCCTCGGTCGGTGAATCCGTTGGTGCATCCGTGGGCGCATCGGTCGGTGCGGACGTATCCGTATCCAGGCCGTTCTCATTGCGGCAGGCAGTGAGGAGACATACGGAAAGTGACATAAGAGCGATCAACAAAAGGATAAGAACAGGCGTTTTGATTCTCATAACCATTCCTCCCGATTTTGTCCGATCTTCGCCGGATCGGGCTTGTTTATACAAACAATATACCATTTTTTCAATGCTTTGTCAAGGCGATTTGCTTTTTTGTCAAAAAAACCGCAACTATACCCGATGAAGGTCATGAATTTCGTCAGTTTTTAAGTAAAAAAACCTTCGATTCCTCTTGAAAATCATCGTGAAATTTGGTAAAATATATAGTGAACAAAAAGGCGGTCCCGGCGGAGGTCCGGACACGGATTCCCGTCCCCACCGTTGTCTTGTATTCTTTACTATTACAGGAGTTTTCAGTTTATGGACAAGCATATCCGCAAAGTCGGTACCGTGTCCCGCGGCATCCGCTGCCCGATCATCCGTGAGGGTGATGACCTTGCCGAGATCGTGACCGAGAGCGTGCTGGAGGCCGCCGAGGCCGAGGGCTTCGAGCTTCGTGACCGCGACGTCATCTCCATCACCGAGTCCGTCGTTGCCCGTTCTCAGGGCAACTACTGCAGCGTCGACGATATTGCCGCCGACGTCAAGGCCAAGCTGGGCGGCGGCACCGTGGGTGTCATCTTCCCGATCCTTTCCCGCAACCGTTTTGCTATCTGCCTTCGCGGCATTGCAAAGGGCGCAAAGAAGATCGTGCTGATGCTCTCCTATCCCTCCGATGAGGTCGGAAACGAGCTGGTGAGCCTCGACAAGATCGACGCTGCCGGCGTCAACCCCTATTCCGATGTGCTTTCCCTTGAGAAATACCGCGAGCTGTTCGGTGAGAACAGACACGAGTTCACCGGCGTGGATTACGTTGCCTACTACGGCGATCTGATCCGCTCCTGCGGCTGCGACGTCGAGATCATCTTCGCCAATCAGGCAAAGACCATCCTGAACTACACCGACTGTGTCATCAACTGCGATATCCACACCCGCGCCCGCACCAAGCGGATCCTCCGCGACGCCGGCGCGAAGATCGTCTGCGGCCTTGACGACATCATGACCGCTCCCGTCAACGGCTCCGGCTGCAACGAGCAGTACGGCCTTCTCGGCTCCAACAAGTCCACCGAGGACAAAATCAAGCTGTTCCCGCGTGAGTGCAAGCCCCTTGTGCTCGACATCCAGCACCGCATCCTTCTGGCCACCGGCAAGCACGTCGAGGTCATGGTCTACGGAGACGGTGCCTTCAAGGATCCCAAGGGCAAGATCTGGGAGCTGGCCGACCCGGTCGTTTCTCCCGCCTTCACCGACGGTCTGATCGGTACCCCCAACGAGCTGAAGCTTAAGTATCTGGCCGACAACGATTACAAGGATCTGTCCGGCGAGGCACTCCGCGACGCGATCTCCAAGTCGATCCGCGAGAAGGACGGCAACCTCAAGGGCAGCATGGCTTCTCAGGGCACGACGCCCCGCCAGCTGACCGACCTGATCGGTTCCCTCTGCGATCTGACCTCCGGATCCGGCGATAAGGGCACGCCCGTCGTCCTCGTTCAGGGTTACTTCGACAACTATACCAACTGATTTGTTTTACAGGAGGAATGATCCTATGGCTTACGATTATATGACCAACGTCCGCCCCGCCGATATGGCGAGGATCAATACCCCGGCGCTTGCCGAGGCTTTCATCGAGGAGCAGGTCGCCTCTCTGCGTGAGCAGATCGGTGACAAGAAGGTGCTGCTGGCGCTGTCCGGCGGTGTCGATTCTTCCGTCGTGGCTGCCCTGCTCATCAAGGCTGTCGGCAAGCAGCTTGTCTGCGTACACGTCAATCACGGTCTTCTCCGCAAGGGTGAGCCGGAGCAGGTCGTCCGCGTATTCCGCGATGAGATGAACGCCAACCTCGTCTACGTCGACGCCGTCGACCGCTTCCTTGATAAGCTGGCCGGTGTGGACGATCCCGAGGAAAAGCGCCACATCATCGGCGGCGAGTTCATCCGCGTTTTCGAGGAGGAGGCCCGCAAGCAGGAGGGCATCGCCTTCCTCGCACAGGGTACCATCTACCCCGATATCCTTGAGAGCGAAAAAGGCGTCAAGGCCCACCACAACGTCGGCGGTCTGCCCGAGGATCTGCGCTTCGAGCTGGTCGAGCCCGTCAAGCTCCTCTATAAGGATGAGGTTCGCATGGTAGGCAAGATGCTCGGTCTGCCCGATAATATGGTCTACCGTCAGCCCTTCCCCGGCCCCGGTCTCGGCGTCCGCTGCACCGGTGCCATCACCCGCGACCGCCTCGAGGCTCTCCGTGAGTCCGACGCGATCTTACGCGAGGAGTTCGATAAGAACGGCCTTGCGGGCAAGGTCTGGCAGTACTTCACCGTCGTTCCGGATTACCGCTCCACCGGTATCCGCGACAACAAGCGCTCCTGGGAGTGGCCGGTCATCATCCGTGCCGTCAACTCCGTCGACGCGACCAGCGCGTCCATCGAGGAGATCCCCTACGCGCTCCTCAACCACATCACGGCCCGCATCCTGAATGAGGTCAAGGGCGTCAACCGCGTTCTGTACGATCTCTCTCCCAAGCCTGTGGCCACCATCGAGTGGGAATAAAGTCCACTTGTAAAGTGTTGCAAAACGGTTGCGAGGAATAAATTTGAATTTGCTGAAGCAAACCAGAAGAAAAGAATATGTTTGTGTACAATGCTAAAAATAATACAATAGAAACTGAAAGACTG
>JAKSPU010000055.1 GCA_024404505.1 Clostridia bacterium | reverse complement strand
GCAGGATGAGGGTGCAGGGAGAAGGGAGCGGCGCAGCCGCTCCCTTCTCCCTGCTGTAAAATAAACTATCCCCCCCGCCCGCCGGGCGGGGGGCCGGGGGTGGGCCCCCGAGCGCAGTTGAAAAGCGCGAGATGTTTCTGCGCCCGCAGGCGTGCTGCTCCCGGATTACGCACTTGACAATCTGTAACAAAGATGGTATACTAATAAAGTCAGCACATCACATATTGAAAGGATAATTGTATCATGAAATATGTCAGAATCATTCTTTGCCTGCTCCTCGCCTGCTGCATGGTATTCGGCTGTCTGACCGCCTGCGGTCCGGACGGTCCCGAGACCCCCGGCACGGAAGGGCAGGGAACCGAGGCTCCCACCGAGGCTCCGACCGAAGCCCCCGTCATTCGTCTGACCTATTCGCCCGACGCGGAGGGCATGACCGATTCCGTCATCGTCCTGCCCGTCGACACGGACGCAACGGCCGTGCTGCTGCCCAAGGACCCCGTCCGCGAGGGCTTTGCCTTCAAGGGCTGGTACACGGAAAAGAACGGCGACGGTGAGCGCGTGACAGCCGATACGCCGCTGAACGGCTCACAGACCTACTACGCGAAATGGACGGAGGCAGTTGACATGACGAACCGCAACCATATCCGCATCGGCGGCTTCAACGGCATTACCGAGGACGTTGCCACCGAGTCCGACTTCGAGGCGCTTGCCGCCTGCGGCGTGGACGAGATCTACATGACCTGGTTCCATTCCAATGACGGAGACGGTCGGTACAGCCTTGAAAAGTCGATGCAGTACATGGCGTGGATGGAGAAATACGGCATCCAATGCTGGTACAACGACTGGGAATTGAACGAACTGCTGAAAAACCACGCGCCCGCCGAGGAGTGCATGAAGCTGCTGTCCGTTTACAAGGATTCCCCCTCCTACTGCGGCAACTACCTGCAGGACGAGCCGGCCGGCGATTCCTTTGATACGCTGATCGCGGCTGTGACCTACTTCAAGGAGCTCATGCCCGGCTATGAGATGTACATCAACCTGCTTCCGAATTTCGCGCCGACCTCAGCGTTTGTGGAGGGCAGCTTTGAAAAGTACATCCGCGCGTTCGTGGACCGCTTCCCGCTGTCCTACGTCTCGCAGGACTTCTACCCGATCGACATCAACGGCAAGAAGCGCGCGATCAGCAACACCTACTACGCCAGCCTTTACACCGAGGCGGCCGCCGCGCGCGACACCGGTAAGGAGGCGTGGATGTACCTGTACACCATGCGTGACACGGTCAACGCGGTGAAGGACTACGAGCCGACGCTGGCGGACGTTCGCTTTGAGGCAGGCAACGCGCTTGCTTTCGGCTGCAACCACCTGTCCTACTACTGCTTCGACTGCCCGCCCTCCTACGCGAAGTCGACCAGCTTCGGTATGCTGAAAAACCACGAGCGGACCAGCCTCTTTGACGTCGGCGTGCAGATCACCAAGGAGATCAAGGCGCTGTCCGACGTCTACCCGCGCTACCTTTGGAAGGAGATCTGCTATACAGGCGGCACTAAGATCACCAAATTTGCCGGCAAGGTCATGCCCGCCGCCGCGGACGTGCTGCCCTTTGTACTGACCACTGACGGCGACCTGCTGATCGGCATCTTCGAGGAAGCCAACGGGGACGGATGCGCGTATATGCTCGCCAACAACACCGACATCAATAAACAGGCCGCCTCCGTGGACGTGTCCTTCACGATACCCGGAGCCGTTGAAGTGATCGCACACATAGGCACCGACGTCGTTACCCTGCGGCCCGTCGACGGCACCTATACCGTCACTCTCTCCTGCGGTCAGTTCTGCTTCCTTGAGGTCGTAATGTAAGGGATACGCTTGCGGGGCAGCGCCCCACAAGCGCATCCCCGGGGTATAGGGCAGCGCCCCACAAAATGCCCCCCTGTTACCTCCACCTGCCGGACTTATAGAACAGCACGGACATGACAGTAGCGATCGTCCAGCCGATCGGCCACGAGAGCCAGATCCCGACGCTACCAAGGGAAGTCCGGGACAGGAGGATCGCCAGAAGGACGCGCAGGATCAGGTCGGTGAACGTGGCGGTCATGAATTCCTTCATCATGCCGCTGCCGCGCAGGACGCCGTCGGCGACCAGCTTTGACGCGATGACGATGTAGAACGGAGCCAGCAAACGCAGGAAGATCATGCCTGTCCGCATTGCCTCGCCGGTCGGGTCCTCAAGGAACAGCCACATCAGACCGCGCGCACCGAGAACGTATACAAAGCAGATCGGCAGACAGATGCAGAGGATCAGCCTGATCCCGGCCCGGAAGCCCTCCGGGATGCGGTCGAATTTGCCGGCGCCGATGTTCTGGGCAGTAAAGTTGGAGACGCCGCTGCCCAGCGTGGTCAGCGAGGAGATGACCATGTTGTTGAGCTTGACGGAGGCGGAGTATCCGGCGATCACGCCGGAGCCGAAGCCGTTGATGACGCCTTGAATGATAATGTTGCCGACGGAAATGAAGGATTGCTGAAGAAAACTCGGGACCGCGATGACGGCGACCTCGCCGAGCAGCCGCCATGAGAAAACGGCGGCTTTTTCTTCGGTGCGGATACCGCGCAGCCGGAGTAGCACGAACAGAAGAGCAAGCACGCAGCTGACGCCCTGACAGATGAAGGTCGCCCACGCGACACCGGCTACGCCCATATCGAACACCGTCACGAACAGGATATCCATGCCGATATTGGCGGTCGAGGAGCAGGCAAGAAACCAAAACGGTGTCCGGGCGTCGCCAAGCGCCGAGAAAATACCGGTGGACACGTTGTAGAACAGAACGAACGGAAGACTGTAAATATAGATGATCAGATAGAGCCGGGAGTCCGCAAAAATGTTGTCCGGCGTGCGGATCAGGCGCAGCAGGCCGTCACAGAACGCAGGGCCGCCCGCCATCAGTGCGGCACAGATGACGCTGCCGGCGATCAGGACGGTGCGGACGGCGGTCTTGAGGTCGGCGTACCGCTTCCCGCCGAACAGCCGTGCGGTCACGACGGAGCAGCCGATGTTGAGTCCGAAGCCGAAGGCGATGAAAATGAGCGTGATCTCGTAGCTGTTGCCCACGGCGGCTAAAGCGTCGTTGCCGACGTACTTGCCCGCAATGAGCGAGTCCGCGATGCTGTACAGCTGCTGGAAGATCATGCCCGCAAACAGCGGAAGACAGAAGCGCCACAGCACCGCGGCAGGCCTTCCGACGGTCAGATCCTTGTTCATAGGGTACCTCACACAGATTGAACTGCCTGTCAGTATACCACAAATCGGGTGAAATGTAAAGAGGAGGAGGCCCCGGATCGCGGGAAAAATGACGGCAGGCTCCGCGGTTTGCCGCGATCGGTCCGGCGCTTTGTGCGTGTCTGTCAATTATTTGTGAATTTGCCGCGAAAAAATGCAAAAACCCCTTGCAATTCCGCTGCGTTCATGGTATAATGAAACCACAATCAATTGCTCCCCGCTGCCTGTGGAACGGGAGGCTGAGAGAAAGGATGGATACATTTATGATCAAAATTGTGTTGGGTGTGAAGGGTACCGGTAAGACCAAGACCCTCATTGATAAGGCTAACGAGGCACTCCAGACCTCGAAGGGCAACGTGGTATGTCTTGAAAAGGGCACTAAGCTCCGTTATGATATCAACTATCAGGTCCGCCTGATCAATACCGATGAGTATCTGGTGAAGGACGCCTCCGGTCTCGGCGGCTTCGTTGCCGGCATTCTGGCCGGGAACAGCGACATCACCGATCTGTTCATCGACTCCGCGCTGAAGATCGTCGGCGGCGATATCGCCGGCTTCGACGCATTCCTCGCCGATCTGGATAAGCTGACCAAGGGTGCCGAGCTGAATATCTTCATGACTGTGTCCCTGCCTCTCGAGGAGGCTACCGACACCATGAAGAAGTTCATGTAAGCCGGACGTCCGAAAAGCCTTTCGGGACATATAAAAAAAGGCGGACAGAAGCCCGGATGGGGCTGTTCGCCTTTTTACACATGAACGGAATCCGAGGGAAGGGAGGCGGTACACGCCATGTTCACCATCCGCATCTGCGAACTGAATATTGAGATCGACAACCGGTACGGCCTCGTGGAGGATCAGTGCCGCGCCTACCTTACCGACGGAGCCCCCGCTTTCCGCGCAGCCGTCAGCAGTCGGGAAACGGATGAGTATATCCGTGCCTGCGGGCGTCCGATGACAGCTGCCGAGGCGGAGAGCGCTCTCCTGTACCGCCGCATCTGCGGCTGTATGCCGGATTATGACGCTTTCCTGCTCCATGCCGCCGTGCTGACGATGGACGGCAGGGGATACGCCTTCTCGGCCCGCCGCGGCACGGGAAAGACCACCCACGTCGCCATGTGGAAGCAGGCCTACGGAAGCCGCGTGACCGTGGTCAACGGTGACAAGCCGCTGGTCCGCCGTATGGCGGACGGCCACTACCGTGTGTACGGAACGCCGTGGTGCGGCAAGGAGGGCGAGAACGCCAACCTGTCCGTCCCGCTGAACGCGATCTGCTTCCTTGAGCAGGGACCGCGGAACGTCATCACGGACAACCCCGCCGCAGATACCGTCGCGCGTATTCTGGAGGCGACGATCCTGCCGCCGGAAGAGGCCGCGCAGGACCGCATGGCGGCCCTGATCGGGGCCGTGACCCGTGATATCCCCGCGTACCTTCTGTACTGTCTGCCGGACAAGTCCGCCGCGGAGCTGGCTTATGCCACGCTTCAGCAGGTAAGGAATTGACCGCGCATCAAAAAGTCCGCATCCTCCGACCGGTGGATGCGGGCTTTTTTGGCGTAAGGCGCGGTGTGCGCTCATATATTTACAGACAGGCGGCTTTTCCCGTAATTCCCACCCATAATTCGCCGTAAAGCCCTTGCATTATCCGAAAAACTATGTTATAATATAATGAATAATCGGATAATGGGAAGACTATGCACGTCCGGGAGGATCCCGGCGGCAGAAAGGAGAGGACGGACACATGAATAACCTCGGCGGATACAAGCGCATCGACGACTTCGTCCGGGCGAAGCTCGACCGGTATGAAAATATGGACCGCAGCTTTGCGTCGCTGTTCGAAATGATGTTCTCCGAGCGGGATAACGTCATGTACGAGCGCAGCGTCGGCTACCGGATCGAAAAGACGACCTACGGCGAGAGCCGTGACCGTATCCTGCGCAAGGCCCGCACTCTTCGTGACCGCCTGCCCGCGCTTCCCCGTGACGATGTGGTCGCCCTCTGCATGGACAACAGCCTTGAGTGGATCGAAGCTTTCTGGGCGATCCTGTGCGCCGGCTTCCGCGTCGTGCTGTTCAATCTGCGGCTTGACCCGGCTGTCCTGCGGCGCACAATCACCGATCTCAACGTCAGAGCCGTCGTGTCCGACGGCATGGAGTTCCCCGTGACCACGATCCCGTCCGAGGATCTCGTCCCGGCGGATACGCCCCTTGAGGACGGCACCTTCGGTACCGAGCTGATGGTCATGTCCTCCGGCACGTCGGGCAGCGCCAAGGTCTGTTCATATACCGCCGAGGAGTTCCTCTGGCTCGTCAGGGACAGCTTCGATATCGTCCGGAGCTGCCGTCAGATCAAAAAGCACTATGAGGGCGAGCTGAAGCTGCTCACGTTCCTGCCGTTCTACCACATTTTCGGCCTTGTCGCCGTGTATATCTGGTTCGGCTTCTTCTCGCGCACCTTCGTCCACCTCGGCGACATGAGTCCGTCCACCATTCTCAATACCATCCGCCGCCATAAGGTCACGCATATTTTTGCCGTCCCCCTGTTCTGGAACAAGGTGTACGAGCAGGCGATCGCCGGCATCCGCGACCGGGGCGACAGGACGTGGAAAAAGTTTGAAAAGGGCTTGTCCCTCGCACATAAGCTGGAGGGACTGCCTCTTCTGCACGACGTATTCTGCCGGGCGGCGTTCCGCGAGGTGCGGGACAATCTGTTCGGCGGCAGCATCCGCTTCATGATCACCGGCGGCAGTGAGGTCCGCGGGGAGGTCATGGCGTTCTTCAACTCCATCGGCTACCGGCTGGCCAACGGCTACGGTATGACGGAGATCGGCATCACCTCCGTGGAGTTGTCCGGCAAGCCCCGGACGCTCATATCCGGCTCGATCGGACGGCCGCTGCCCTCCGTCGAATACCGGCTGAACGGCGAGGGCGAGCTTCAGGTCCGCGGAAAAGCAGCCTGCCGCACGATCACCGAGCAGGGCGTCCGCCGCGACAGGGAAGAATGGTACGATACCCACGATCTGGCCGAATGCCGGAAGGGCCGCTGGTATATCCTCGGGCGGCGGGATGACGTGGTCATCTCCCCCTCGGGCGAAAACCTCAATCCCAACCTGATCGAGCCTTCTGTCCGGCGCCTTCCCGGCGTCACCGAGGCCTGCCTGTGCGGCATCCGCGGCGGGGATGGCGTCAAGCCCACCCTGATCGTGTCCGCCGACCGCCGTCTGCTGATGCGTGAGGGCGGATGCGAGGAGCTGCGGGCGGACGTCGCAAAGGCGTTGAACGATATGAGCCTCGGCACGCAGATCGCGTCGGTGGTCGTCACCGCCGACCCGTTGATCCGGGCCTCAGACATCAAGCTCAACCGCCGCGCGGTCGCAAAGCGGTACGCGGAGGGCGGCATCCGTGCCGCGGAGACCGCCGGTCCGTCCGGTACCGACCGGGACGACGCGGTGATGGCCCGGATCAGGGCGATATTCGCGGAGGCACTCAACCATCCGGTCGAAGAGATCACCGACGGTTACGATTTCTTCCTCGACGGAGGCGGCACCAGCCTCGACTACCTTGCGGTGCTGCCGGAGTTTGAAAAAGCGTTTTCCGTTGCCGTGCCGGTGTCCGCAGACGGGAAAAGCCTGTCGCGCGTGGCCGATTTCTATGACTTCATAAAGGATGCGCTCAACGCATGATGATACGTTTCTGGAACAATTTCACCAAGATCACGGCGTGGCCGGTGCAGAAGCTGATCTTCCGCACGAAGGTGTACTACGAGGATAAGACCGTACAGGGACGGCGCTTCAAGGGACCTGCCATCGTGATCTGCAATCACACGTCGGTCTACGACCTGCCTGTTGTGATGTTCACTTTCCTGTGGCGCACGCTGCGCTTTCAGGTCGCGGAGCTGCAGTTTGAAAAGCCCCTGCTCGGGTGGTTCCTCCGCCGGCTGGGCAGCATCCGCGTGGACAGGAACAGCCACGATTACGGCTTTATCAGCCAATCGGAGGAGATCCTGCGCGCCGGTGGCGCCGTCGGGGTGTTCCCCGAGAGCCGTCTGCCCCGTCCGGATGAGGAGCGGCCGCTGCCCTTCGCACCGAGCGTCGCGTACCTCGCGCTGTCCTGCGGCGTACCCGTCATCCCTATGTACACCGACGGCTGTTACTTCAAGCGGAAGCGTGCGCACGTCATCATCGGCACGCCGATCCGTGCCTCGGAGCTGGTCGACGACAGCCTCTCCGACAAGGAGAACATCAGCCGCGTCACCGCCTGCATGAGAGAAAAGATCATCTCTCTCGGAAAAGAGCTTGAGAAACATGAGCAAAACGAAACGTGATTACGTCCGGGCCCCGCTGTTTGACTTGGACTACCTGCTGTACGACTTCGGTAAGCTGAACTTCGTCATCCCCGGCCTGATTTGGCTGCGTCCCAAGTGGGTGTACGAAAACAAAGCCGCGAAGAAGCGTATCCGCGGCAGCGCCATCCTGATGTTCAACCATACGGGCTTTACCGATCCGTTCATGGATCAGATGGCGGTCTGGTATCGGCGGCAGCATTACGTCGCTGCCAAGGAGCTGTTCCACGGGAAGTTCCTGACGTGGCTGTTCCACGTGTTCCACTGCATCGAGGTCGACCGTCAGAACTTCAATTTCCAGACCTTCCGTGAAATCACCGACCATCTCGAGAAGGGAAAGGTCGTGTCCATCTACCCCGAGGGACACATCAATCAGGACACCGCCGGATTGACGACGTTCAAGTCGGGCGTGGTCATGATGGCGCTCCGCAGCGGACGGCCGATCATCCCCGTATACGTCCGCAAGCCCGCGCATTGGTACAACCGCGCCGTGTTCTGCATCGGAGCGCCGATCAACCTGCGCGAGGTCTACGGCCCGATGCCGTCCATGCAGGTCATCGAGCAGATCTCGGACGACCTGCGTCAAAAAGAAATACAACTCAGTGAGATCATAGAAAAGTGAGGTACATACTGTCATGCTGACTGCTTCGAAAGAAATTTTTGCCAAGTATCAGGACGAGGCGCTGCTCGCCCGCATCCGTGAGTACCCGGACGTCTCCGCCATGTGGGCGGCCTGCGTCCGCGACTATGCCGATCTGCCTGCCGTCGTTTTCGACGGTGAGACGCATACCTACGCCGACCTTGACCGCGACGCTGCCGCGTTTCGGACCGTGCTGAAGAACGCGGGCCTTACCGCCGGCGACCGCGTCTGCCTGCTGGCTCCGAACTCTTACCTGTTCGTCAAGGCGTATCTGGCTGCCGTGACCATGGGCGTTACCGCCGCGATCCTGCCCGCCCAGCTGGACGAGCGGAGCGTGTTCGGCTGCACCATGATGTTCGGCGCCAAGGCCGTCGTCTGCCATCCCGATCTGGAGGCAAAGCTGAGCATCTGCAAGGCCAAGAACGTAAAGACCCTGTCTGCCGCCGATACGGCAGAGGAGGGGACGCCTGCCGCGGAAGGCCTCGGAGAGGACTTCCCCTGCGTCATCATGTTCACCGGCGGCACGACGGGCAAGAGCAAGGGCGCGCTGCTTTCCCACGGCGCCGTCATGCAGGGGACCGTCAACGGCTGCTACGGCTACAGTGAGGTCTTCAACCAGCGCTATATGCTGCTGCTGCCGCTGTCTCACGTCTTCGGCCTGATCCGCAACCTGATGACCTCGCTGTATACCGGCAGCGCGCTGTTCATCTGCAGGAACAACAAGGATATGTTCCGCGATATCGCCGTGTTCCGTCCGACCATCCTCGTCATCGTGCCCGCACTGGCCGAGATGGCACTCAACCTGTCCCGTCAGTTCGGACGCAATATGCTGGGTCCGGACCTTAAGTACATCATCTGCGGCGCGGCTGCCGTGGCTCCCTACCTTGTGAAGGAGTACCTGAAGATGGGCATCGGTCTGTGCCCCGGCTACGGTCTGACCGAGTCCGCCAACCTCGTCTCCGGCAACCCCGACTTTGCAAATCGCCCCGATTCCGTCGGGCTCATGTACCCCAATCAGGAGTATAAGATCGTGGACGGCGAGCTGTGGCTCAAGGGCAAGAACATGATGCTCGGCTACGTCGGCGATCCCGCCGAGAACGCGGCTGCCTATGAGGACGGCTGGTTCAGGACCGGCGACCTCGTCCGCTTCGACGAGGACGGCTTCCTGTACATCACCGGCCGCATCAAGGAGGTCATCATCCTGTCCAACGGCGAGAACGTGTCTCCCGCCGAGGTCGAGGCACGCTTCAACGAGTTGCCGATCGTGCAGGATTCGCAGGTGTTCGAGGACGTGGACGAATCCGGCCGCCACATTCTGGCGCTGGAGGTCGTGCCGCGTATGACGGAGCTCAAGAAGATCGACACGCCCGATCCTATCGCATACCTGACGGCACAGCTGGAGGCCGTCAACGCGGGCCTGCCCGGCTATTGGCAGGTCAACCGCATCACCGTGCGTGACAGCGATTTTGCACGCACGCCGAGCATGAAGATCGTGAGGTACAAGAAATGCTGACCCGTGAGGATATCATCCGGAAGCTCAAGGATATTCTGATCTCCGCCGACGCGCGGAACGCCGCCGCGCTGCAGGCCTGCACCGAGGATTCCAAGATCCTGACCGATCTCGGGCTGACCTCCGTCGGTATGCTGTACATGGTCATTGCCATCGAGGAGACCTTCAATATCCGTTTCGACAACGTGGGCATGAACGATTTCGTCACGCTCCGCGACGTCGTGGACTACGTGGAGAACAAACTGAAATGAAGTGGTGGCCGTCGGAGTGCGTCCCCGGTGACATGATCCGCATCAAGATCGGAGAGATCTACCATTACGGTATTTTCGTGTCCGAGAACGAGGTCATCCAGTTCGGCGAGCCGCCGGTGGACAACCTGCTCCGCCGCGACAGCGCCTCGGTGAAGGTCTGCGCCTCCACCGTAGAGGCGTTCGCCTGCGGACATATCGTCGAGCGGGCCCGGCTTGACCGGAAGGAAAGGCGCAGCCGCATCAAGCCCGCAAAAACCGTCGAGCTGGCGCGCGCCCGTATCGGCGAGGGCGGCTACAACCTGATCCACAACAACTGCGAGCATTTCGTCTATGAATGTGTGTTCGGCGTCAAGCGCAGCACACAGGAGGAGGAGGCCCGCCGGATGTGGCAGCAGCGTCCCGTGCTGAACGTCTACGTCACGAAGAAAGACGGTGCGGAAACCGTGCAGACGCTGTTGGCGTATGCCGTAAAGGATACCTATAACCGCGATCTTTCCGACTACACGTTCAGAAAGCGCCTGTTCCGGCGTCCTGTCTGCGACGCGTTCCGCTACGATCTCGCGGACAGCGGCGCGTGGTTGATCGCCGTCGTGTCCGATCAGCCCGTCAGGGCTGCCGTTATGAGCAAAGCCGTGAAGGCCGGAGCCGGCATACGGGCCGGCCGACTGACGCTCGATCCGCCGCTCCCGCTGATGATCCGCAGCAGCCGCGCCGACAGTGCCGTGCTGTACCTGCGCGACGCGGAGGGCGGCAAGACCGTCGTGAATACTATGTTTGAGGATATACCGCTTTGAATACGATCCGATCCATCCTTCTTGGTGCCGCGGTCCTGCTCGGTCTGTATCTCGTTTTCGTGCTGGGCCCCGCAATAGGCTCCTTCTTTACGGTGTTCGGCCGGCGCAAGGTCACGCCGCTGTATCAGCTGGACATGACGCACGGATACCTTACCCCGTATCGGGAGGAACTGCTGACAGCCGCCGACCGGCTGGAGGCGGTCCCGCATACCGAGGTGCGCATGACAGCCGCCGACGGCGCCGTGCTGGCAGCCGATTGGTATGACCGCGGCAGTTCCGTCACCGTGATCATGGTCCACGGCTTTTCCGCCGATAAGCTGACCAACTTCGCCGTGCAGGCAGACCTGCTCGTCCGGGACGGGTATAACGTCCTCCTGCCGGAAAACCGTGCCCACGCCCGCAGCGGCGGGAAGCGCTCAACGATGGGCATCTATGAGCAGTACGACGTCCTCGCGTGGACGGAGTATGCTTCCGGCACGCTCGGCAGCCGGCAGATCGTCATGTACGGGATGTCCATGGGCTGCACCGCCGTTTCCTACGCGTCCGATAAGCTCGACGCGGACAAGGTCCGTGCGCTCGTGCTGGACTGCGGCTATACGTCGCCGTGGGAGCAGATGCGCGACGATATGCGGAAATGGCACGTCCCGAATCTGCTGCTGATGCCGCACCTCCGCCTGCTCGGACGCCTCGTCCTGAAGACGGATATCCGGACGCCCGTCACCGACTCGCTGAACAAGTGCCGGATCCCCGCTCTGTTCATCCACGGAACGGATGACCATTCCGTCCTCTTTGAACGCGGACAGACCAATTACCGCAGCTGTGCGTCCGGGAAGCAGGCTCTGTTCGTTGAGGGCGCCGACCATACCGTTTCCTGCCTGAGGGGCGGAGATACCGCCCTGCATACACTGATGACCTTTATCGACCGAAATACAGAAAGGGGTACAGATCACAATGCAAGCAACGCAAGCAACGAAAAACTTTGAGATCATCGTGGATTCCACCTCCGATCTCGACGAGTACTTCCGACAGACGTATGATATCCGGCTCCTGTATAGTCACTTCACCGTCGACGGACAGGAGGAGAATGCCTGCGTCGATTGGAGCCGCATAACGCGGGAGGAATTCTACGCGGCACTCAAGGCCGACCCGGACCGCTTCAAGACCGCGCCTCCGAGCGTCGGCGAAATGGCCCTCTGCATGGAGGACATCGTCACCTCCGGCATGGGCGTGCTGTACCTGACTATCTCCGGCAGCCTCAGCGGCACCTACGAGTTCGCCGTGAAGGCCAGATCCATGGTGCTGGACAAGTATCTGGACGCGAAGATCGTCGTCGTGGATACCCGCCGCTTCGGGCCGGCCATCGGTCTGATGGCCGTCAACGCCTCTCTGCTCCGTGCGGGAGGCCGCACGCTGGAGGAAACGGCTGCCATCATCGAGGCCGACAAGAACCGCTACCATCAGGCCGGCTGGCTGGATGACCTGTCCTACGTCGCCAAGACAGGCCGCCTGACCAACGCAAAGGCATTCTTCGGCACGCTCATCGGCATCAAGCCGATCGGCGAGTTCGACTACAACGGCCTGACCACCGTCCTCGGCAAGGCCAAGGGCGAAAAGGCCGCGATGGACGTGCTGCTTGCCTACGTCAAGGCTACGATCACGGACCCCGAGAACCAGATCATCTTCATCGCGCAGTCCAACCGTCTCAAGCAGGCGGAGAAGTATAAAGGCATGATCGAGGAGGCGCTGCACCCCAAGGCAGTATACGTCAAGGACGTTTACTGTGCCTGCGGCATCAACGTCGGTCCCGGTCTGATGGCCGCCTACTATATCGGCAAGGAGATCTCGTCAGACCTGTCGGCTGAGAAAAACATCCTCAAAGACCTGATCGGAGGCTGAGATTATGAGAAAACTGCATACCAAGGGACAGATGTTCCTCTACGCGATCTCCGGCATGGGCGTCAATATGCTCAACCTGATGATGGGCTCCTACCTCTGCTCCGCGATCCTGGTCGGCGGCTTCGGCGAGGCTGCCGTCAAGAACCAGACCTTCGAGGGCCATGACCTCGTCATCGCCGCCCTGTGGGCTGTCTTCGGGCTGATCGCCAAGATCGTGGACGGCATCATCGATATCCCCATGGCGTCCTTCACCGACCGCCTCAAGACCCGCTGGGGCCGCCGCCGTCCCGCCATCGTCATCGGCATGGTGCCGATGATACTGTCGTTCCTCGCGTTCCTTCTGTGGTGCCCCAACCCCGGCGCCGCCACGCTGCTGAACACGGTCTACTACGGCATCGTGCTGTGCATCTTCTACTCCTCGTACACCCTGACCATGGTCACCTACTACGCCACCTTCACCGAGATCGTGGACAACGAGGCGGGCCGCGATTTCATCTCCAACGTCAAGGCTGTCTTTGATATCGTGTACTTCATCCTCGGCTACGTCGTGGTCAGCGCCATGCTGGGCGGTCTGCACCTGCGCGTCGTCGGCCTCATCGTGCTGCCCCTCGTGCTGACAATGCTGATCCCGCTCTTCATGATCAAGGAATCCCGCGAAGAGATCGGCGCTACCGGCTCGGGAGAGACCGTCAACCTGATCAAGTCGCTCGTCTGCACCTTCCGCAACCGGAACTACGTCATCTGGATGCTCGTCTACTCCTTCATGACCTTCGGCGTGCAGCTGTTCCTTTCGGGTATCAACGAGTACTTCTCCAAGACCGGCATGAGCATGATCTTCGTCATGATCGCCGCGTTCGGTCCGGTGCCGCTGACCCTCATGCTGTACAACAAGCTCCAGCGGACGAAGGGCTTCGGCTTTGCGTTCCGGTATACGCTGATCATATTCGCCCTCGGCATGGGCGCGATGTTCGGTGTGTCCTTCCTCGAGGCCGGGGCCCTCAAGACCGTGCTGTCGGTCTGCACGGGACTCATCAGCTCCTTCGGCATCGGCGCGCTGTTCTCCGTAGCCTACTCGGTACCGGCTCAACTGGCCGCCGAGGAGGAGGAGAAGACGGGCGTGTCCAATTCCGCCATGTACTTCGCGGTGCAGGGCCTGTTCTCGGGCGTGGCGACCGGCATCGGCGGCAGCGTCGTGCTGACCGCGCTCAAGGGCACCGAGCAGCACCCGACGAACAACATCATCTACCTGACGCTCATCTGCGCGATCGCTATGCTCGCGGCGTGTGTCCTGACGTGGGTACTGCCGAAGAGCATCATCGAAATGGGCAAAAAGCAGGACAAGTAAACCGCATCCCGCCGGAGTTTTCCCGGGATCAAACTTTCAATTCAGGATACATACATGAGTATTGCAAGAGTAGACGGCTTCCTGATGGCACGGATGCTGCAGAACGGCCTCAACCATATCCGCAGTCACGAAGCCGAGATCAACAAACTGAACGTGTTTCCCGTCGCGGACGGGGACACAGGCACCAATATGCGCCTGACGCTGGAGAACGGCCTCAAGTACGCCGACAAAACGCCGGAGATCGGCCGTTACCTCTGCTCCGTCAGCAACGGGATGCTGCTCGGCGCGCGGGGCAACTCCGGTGTGATCCTGTCGCAGCTGTTCAAGGGCGTGTATCAGGAACTGTCGCGGGCGGACACCGTCTGCGCGGCCGACCTCCGGAACGGTTTCATCCGCGGCTATCGCGTGGCTTATCAATCCGTCATCCGGCCCGTGGAGGGAACGATCCTCACCGTGGCCCGCGAGGGCGTCGAGAATATCCGCCGTCAGATCGGCCGCTCCACGTCCGTGGATACGTTCTTCTCCATGTACGTCGCGGAAATGCGGAAAACGCTGTCCTATACGCCCGAAATGCTGGACGTGCTCAAGAGCGCCGGCGTCGTGGACAGCGGTGCCGCCGGGTACGTCCTGATCGTCGAGGGAATGCTCAAATTCCTGCGCGGGGAGATCCTTGACGGCAAGGAGGTATCTCCGGCCCCGGTCACCGCGGCGCCCGCCCCCGACCTCGATCTGAACAGCTTCAACGAGACCTCCGCCTTTGAGGACGGCTACTGCATGGAATTCCTGCTCCAGCTGATGAAGCAGCCGGGGTATCTGCAGAATTTCCGCATCGACGACTTCACCGCCGCGCTTTCCCTGTACGGGGAGTCACTCGTGGCCGTGCAGGACGGCAAACGCGTCAAGGTCCACATCCACACCAAGACCCCGGCCAAGATCATCAGCTGCGCGCAGCAGTACGGGGAATTCGTTACCTTCAAGCTGGAGAATATGCAGATCCAGCACAACGAGCGTATCCGCAAGCTGCAGGAGGAAAAGCCCCGCAAGCCGCTGGCCGTCATCGCTTCGGCAGACGGCGAGGGCATCACGCAGCTGCTGTATGACCTCGGCTGTGACGTTGTCATCGACGGCGGACCGACCATGAACACCTCCACCGAGGAGTTCCTTGAGGCGATCGGATCCGTCAACGCCGACCACATCGTGATCATGCCCGACAACAAGAACACGATCGGTGCGGCCAAACAGGCCAAGCTGATGTATGACGGTCAATCCGCCGTTACCGTGCTGCGGACCGGAAGCATGGTCGAAGCCTACTTCGCCCTTGCGATGGACGTCCGTGACAGCAAGGACACCGATTTCCGCGTCTCGCAGATGAAGGCCGGGCTGGAGGATACGCATACCCTCGCCGCGGCGACCGCCTCCAAGGCGTACAGCTCCGGCGGACTCGAAATCAACGCCGGTGAGTGCATCGCCATCGCGGACGGTGAGATCGTCTGCGGCAGCCGCGACCTGACGGACGTCGTGATCGAAGGCCTCCGCCGTATGCCGGAAACCGCAAACGCCTCCGGGCTGCTGGTGTTCCGCGGCGCGGACGTGCCGGAGGAAGACGAGGATACGCTCGCGGACGCGCTGTCCGGGGCCTTCCCTGACCTTGAGGTCAGCATCGTGAACGGCGGTCAACACCTGTACCATTGGCTCATCGGATTGATGAACTGACGGAGGAAAACGGATCATGATCGCATTGTATATCGTGCTCGGCGTGCTGGCAGCCGTCCTCGTGTTCGGCGTCCTGCCCACGCTCCTGCTCTCCTACATCATTTACTCCGTCGTGCTGGTGCGTACCAAGCCGGAAAAGTGGAACAGAGGCAACACCGCACCGGACGATCCGGAGCAGATCCGGATCTACGACGAGGCAGAGGCGTGGGCGGCCGAAAACGCCGCCTGCCGCCGGGACGTCACCGTCACGAACGACGGTCTCCGGCTCGTAGGGGAGTACTACGACTTCGGCTGCCGTAAGGCTGTCATCATCATTCCCGGACGCATGGAGGCCTGCCGTTACTCCTGCCATTTCGCCAAACCGTACAAGCAGGCCGGCTTCAACGTCCTGACCATCGACAATCGTTCCCACGGGCTGTCCGAGGGCAAATACAACTCGCTCGGCTTCAAGGAATACCGTGATATCCTCGCGTGGGCCGCGCTGCTGCATGACTCGCTCGGCAACGACAGCGTCGTTCTGCACGGTGTCTGCATCGGGTCGTCCACGGCGCTGTTCGCCTGCGTCAGCCCCGACTGCCCCGACTACGTCCGGGCTATGACCGCCGACGGTATGTATGAGACCTTCTGCGAGTCCTTCCGGCTGCATATGATCCAGCAGAAGCGGCCTATGTTCCCCTACTTTTGGGAGATCATGCTGCATATCCGCGTGTTCGCCGGTGCCGACGTGGTGCATGACGGCCCCGGTAAGCGTATCGCCAGGATGCAAAAGCCGATCTTATTCCTGCACGGACGCAAGGACCAGTTCTCGCTGCCCGATAAGGCGCAGCAGCTGTATGACAGCTGCCCCTCTGCGGAAAAACAGCTTATCTGGTTTGAGGAGGGCGCCCATTCCCGTCTGCGGCTGGCGGATCCGGAACGGTACGACGAGGTGGTCCGCACCTATTACGAAAAATTATTTGCCGATAGGGAGACAGAATCGTTCACAATAGTTGACAAATGAAAAGAAAAGAGGTATAATCTGTATGTTCTGTCCGAAATGCGGTGCTGCGGTCCGCAGCGATGACGTTTTCTGCTCCAAGTGCGGCGTCCGCCTGACCGATCGGCAGGCTGCCTCCGGCACCGCCTTCACCGATCCCGCCGTCGATCCGACCGCACCCTCGCTGAATGCCACGGGCCTTCTGGTCAAGGGCATCCTGTCACTTGCTTTCGCCCTGAGCGGGAT
Organism: Clostridia bacterium; assembly: GCA_024404505.1. Taxonomy (GTDB): domain Bacteria; phylum Bacillota; class Clostridia; order Oscillospirales; family CAG-272; genus CAMEON01. Next base: position 957 of record JAKSPU010000055.1, on the reverse strand, counting down.
CCTCGCCATCGTTGGCCTGATCCTGTCCCGGTCAACGGCGCAGGATATTACCGAGTATTACGCCATGGGCGGCGTCCCGTGCGGCAAGGTCAATACGGCCAAGGTCCTGTCCTCGGCGGCGTTCCCGGTCGGGATCGTGGTGCTGGTGATCACAGCCCTGACGATGACGGCGATACTCGGCATCGGCGGGTTGATCTCCTGCCTGTTCTGATCCCCGTTTTCCCCCGTATGTACTGCCGTTCCGGCGGCTGAACATAAACAAACAGCAGCGGCAAGCTGCAGAAAGAAGGTATTCTATGTTTTGTGAAAAGTGCGGAGCTCCCCTGAACGACGGCGAAAAGTTCTGCCCGAACTGCGGCGCTGCCCAGAACGCTTCTTACGTGCCGGCTGAACAGCCTGCCGAGCAGCAGAACACCACTCCTCTGATGGTGCTGGGTATCGTGGCGCTGGCTCTTGCTGAGCTGGGTCTGCCCGGTCTGATCGTGGCTATCATCGCCCGCAAGAAGATCAAGGCTTACGTCGCCAACGGCGGTCAGCTGACCGGCAAGGCCAAGGTCGGCAACATTCTGTCCCGCATCGCGCTGCCTGTCAGCATCGTGATGATGGTCTTCTGGGTGATCTATGGCGTGGTCATCGCTGTTCTGGCAGCTTCCGGTCTGCTTGAAGAAGCCATGAAAGAGGCTATGGATGAGGCCATCTACGGTTTCCTGAAGTTCTGATTTCCAAAAGCTCATAAAAGGGGCTGTTGCAGAAAGCAACAGCCCCTTTCTTTGACCTCCTCATCCCGGAGATGCCGTGCCTGCGTACGGGGACGCCTCGCGCCTCCGACGCTCGGGGACCTACCCCCCGACCCCCTCCCGTGCGCGGGGAAAAAGAGGAAAACCGGCGTTCTGCCGCCGGGGGCCGGGCGTTTCCGCATCGCCGGAGGTTCAGCTGAACCTTTTTCCCCCACCCCCC
>JAKSPU010000054.1 GCA_024404505.1 Clostridia bacterium | reverse complement strand
CTTAAGCCCTTCTTTCAAGAAGGGCTTAAGCGGGGTGCGGGGCAGAGCCCCGCAAGCGTATCCCGAGGATGTTGGGCAGAGCCCCGCAAACGCATCCCTGCATTTTATCTGACTCTCTCTCCCAGCGGCGTTGCGGGATCGAGGAAGATGACGCGGACGGTCTCCTCGCCGGAAGCGAGGATCATGCCGTTGGACTCCACACCGCAAAGGACGGCGGGGGCGAGGTTGGCGACCATCACGATCTTCTTGCCGACGAGGTCCTCGGGCTTGTACCACTTGGCAATGCCTGAGACGACCTGCCGCTGCTCGTAACCGAGGTCAAGCTGCAGCTTGAGCAGCTTCTTTGCCTTCGGAACAGGCTCGGCGGAGAGGACCTGCGCGGTCCGCAGTTCCACCTTCATGAAGTCGTCGATACCGATCTGCGCCACGCCCTCGGGCTTTTCCGGCTTCTGCGCGGCCTTCTCCGCGGCGGCAGCCGCGGCGATCTGCGCCTCGCGTGCAGCGTCGAACTCGGCCATCTTGGCCTTCTCGTCGATGCGGGCGAACAGCACGCGGGACTCCGCGACCTGCACGCCGGCCTTCATCAGACCGAACACGCTGCCCACGGTGTCAAAGGCGCGTGCCTCGGTGTTCAACTTGTCGAGGATCTCGTTCGCCGTCTCGGGAATGAACGGCTTCAGCAGCACCGCACCCTGACGGATCATCTCAAGCAGATTGTACAGCACCGTGCCGAGACGGTCCTTCTTCTCGGGATCCTTCGCCAGCGACCACGGCGTCGTCTCATCGATATACTTGTTCGCGCGGCGCAGCATCGTGAAGATGCAATCCAGCGCGTCGGCCACGTGGAAGGTGTCCATGTTGGCGACCACACCTTCGTACGCCGTCCTGCAGGCCGCAGCCAACTCGGCGTCCAGCGCCTGCTCTTCGGCAGTACCCGGCACCGGCGCGATCACGACACGGTCGAAATACTTCTTCTGCATATCCAGCGTGCGCTTGAACAGGTTGCCGAGATTGTTCACAAGGTCCGTGTTGAAGCGGTTGATGACAGCCTCGTAGGTGATCGAGCCGTCGGACAGGTAGGGCATCTCGGCCAGCGCGTAGTAACGGACACCGTCCACCGTGAAGTGTTTCGCCAGCTCGTCGGCGTAAATGATGTTGCCGCGCGACTTGGACATCTTGTCCGCACCGAACAGGAACCACGGGTGCGCGAACACCTTCTTGGGCAGCGGCAGATCAAGCGCCATCAGGAAGATCGGCCAGTAGATCGTGTGGAAACGCAGGATGTCCTTGCCGATGATATGCACGTCGGCAGGCCACAGCTCCTTGAACTTCTCGCTCTGCTCCTCGTAGGTCTTGTCGGGATCGTAGCCGATCGCGGTGATGTAGTTCACCAGCGCGTCCAGCCAGACGTAGGTGACGTGCTTCGGATCGAACGTGACCGGGATGCCCCACGTGAAGGACGTCCGGGACACGCACAGGTCCTGAAGACCGGCCTTGAGGAAGTTGTTGATCATTTCCTTCTTGCGGGCCTCCGGCTCGATGAAGCCGGGATGCTCGTCGATATACCGGATCAGTTTGTCGGCGTACTTGCCCATGTTGAAGAAGTACGCCTCCTCGGAGGCTCTCTGCAGCGGGCGGCCGCAGTCGGGGCACTTACAGCCCTCGGCGACCTGCGACTCGGTGAAGAACGCCTCGTCCGGCTCGCAGTACCAGCCCTCGTAGCGGGACTTGTAGATATCGCCCTTGTCGTAGAACTTCTTGAACAGCTTCTGCACCGCGGCAACGTGGTAGTCGTCCGTCGTGCGGATGAAGTGGTCGTAGGTGGTGTTCATGCCGTCCCAGATCTCGCGGATGACACCGGCGGTCTTGTCGACGTACTGCTGCGGCGTAACGCCTGCCGCCAGCGCCTTCTTTTCGATCTTCTGACCGTGCTCGTCGGTGCCGGTGCAGAAGAACACGTCGTACCCCATCTCGCGCTTGTAGCGGGCAAGCGCGTCGGTGAAGATGATCTCATAGGTATTGCCGAAGTGAGGCTTGCCGGACGCGTAGGCGATGGCGGTCGTGATATAGTAGGGTTTGCTCACGGAATATCATTCCTTTCTTGTGTGAAGTAATTACTGCTGGGGCGCATCCTTCAGGAACTGGATGGAAGCGATGGTGATGCTCTCTCCGCCCTTGGAGGAGTCGAAGTAGAAGCCGAACTGGTTGGCGTATCCGTCGCTCCAGAAGCGGGTCGTCTTGGTCTGGGACAGATCGAGGACCACGGTGTTCAGCTGTCCGTCAGCGTTCAGCTCGACCTCAAGCGACTTGTTCTTGGCAGGCTTCTTGTTCTTGACGCCGCCCGCCGGTGCGAATCTCATGACCGTGACGTCACTCGTCTTGTAGGTCACGACGACGTACTGATATACGTCGCTGGAGATGGCGACCGGAGAGTTGGCGAGGTTGATGATGTACTCACCGTCAGCGCTCGTCGGGGACAACTCAAGGCCCTCGTCCGTCAGCTTGGAGTTCATGGCCGCCTCGGACAGCTTGACGTACTGCTCGTACTCAGCCTTGATGGTATCGGAGGTGAAGTCCATGTACAGCCAGCCGCTCGTATTGGGCTTGGCAACGTACTTCTCGGGTGCGCTCGTCGTATAGCGGTAGTTGAAGCGGCCCACGGGCGCGACGTCACCGTTGAGGTACCACTGCATGATCTCGCCTTCCTCGGAGCCCTCCAGATTGCCGTCCACGCCGGTGTTATCGGTCCACTTGAAGTCGAAGCTGAAGTCGTAGCAGTCGGCGGCAATGCCGAGTGCGGTCTTGGGGATGCAGATGACCAGCACGTTGCCGGTGACCTTGTAGTCCAGCTTGCAGACGCTCTTGGTCATGTAGCCGTCGCCGGTGAACTTATCGAGGTAAGCCTTATCCGAGTCGGGCGCGGTCTTGTTGACCACGTACTCATAGTGCTCCCAGTTCTCGGAGGTCTCCTCGCCGACAGAAATGTACAGGTGCATCCACTCGTCGTCGGTGCGGTCGGTCAGATCGTTGACCGTGCGGACCATGAAGTACAGGTTCTCGTAATCGCGGGCGACCTTGCAATCGTAGATATCGTTGCGGCCCGTCGTGTTGGTGTAATGGTACTTCTTGTTCGTCTCGGGATTCTTGTAGCCGTCAAAGTCACGATCCGGCAGACCGAAGTAGTCGGTATACACGGGACCGACGTTATCCCACTGACCGAAGCCGCCGTTTACGTCGATCAGCTTCTCCTCGGAGGCAGCCTTGATCGTGTCGCAGCCCTTGTACTTGCGGATGTAGGAGGCCAGCTGATAGTAGTAATAGTCGCGCATCTTGCCGGCGGAGGGCTCGCAGTCACGGCTGAACTCGTCGTTGTACTGGTCGACGAAGACGTTGTTGTAGCCGGCTGCCCAATAGTCGATCTTCATGGCGACCCACTCGTTCCAGCCGGTCACGAAGACGATCTGCGGATCGACCGCGATCGCGTTCTCCCACTGCTGGGCGAGGCAGGCGCCGTAGTACAGCGCGTTCTCACGGGAATCGTAGCCTCTGGTCGTCCAGGTACGGCCGATGATGTTGTCCTTGCTCATACCGGAGATCTTATGCTTGACGTAGTCGTGGTTGACGGCCGTACCGACGGTCATCTGCTCGATCACGCCGTCCTTATTGTGGAAGTACGCCTGCGGGGCAACGGACAGCCATCCCCACTCGTTCCTGCCGGATTCGGTGTCCAGATAGCCGGGACGGTTGGCACGCCAAGTGAAGAAGTCCTTGATCTCCTTGTCCTCACCGGAGTTGCCGAGGCTGCCGCTGTAGCCCATCACCATGGGCTTGTCATCCAGATAGAACCACACTTCGCTGTACAGATTCTTTTCGTAGATATTCTTGTACAGGCTGCGGACCTGCGTCGCCGTATCGGAGCCGGCGGCAAACGGGAACATGAAGGACACCGCCGGTGCGGCCACGCCCTGCTCTCTCGCCTCGGAGAAGACCTTCATGACGTGGAGCGCCGTCTCCATCCATGTGAAGGTGCCGTTGGTATTATCGAAGAACACGACGTCCACGCCCGCCGCGGCCAGCAGCTCGGCCTGCTTGCGGATGACCCATTCGTCATCACCGTCGTAGTATCCGTAGATAGGCTCGTCCCAGAAGTGGTAGGGGCCGGTCTGCGTGTACACGCCGTACTTTCTGAGCTGGCTGGTGGACATCGTCCAATAGTCGTCCTCGGTCAGGCCGGCTTCAAACAGTCTGTCCAGGTTCTGCTGGTTGTTGAAGGCCGTCTGGCTGTTGCCGTGGCTGCCGTGCCACGTCCAATAGAACATGGCCACCGTTTTATCCATGCGGACGGGGCCGACTTCGGTGTTGGTGGGCATCACGCGGTCAAGACCGTCGGTGGCGACCCACGTGGTAGAATTGACGTTATGGATCGCGCTCGTATCCACGGTGCTGTTGTCCAGCACGGGATCGTAGGTTTCCCACACGAGTTCACGGAGCGTAGTGACCTCTTCGGTCGTTTCCTCCTCGGTGGGTGCTTCCGTCGGTACCTCGGCGGGCTCGGTTTCGTCCGGCTCGGTGGGGGCATCGGTGATCCCGGCTTCGGTTTCGGTGGGGTCTTCCCTGCTGCCGCCGTCGCAGGCAGCGCAGACGACGATCAGCGCCAGCACAAGGATCAGAAGCGCGCTCATGCGAATGATCGGGTTCTTCATGTCTTTACCTCTTTCTTTCGGTTGCTTGTATGCGGCCCGGCCGCAGGGCCGACCGACATACACAGAGTATATTATATCATATTTTGCTCGTCTTCTCAAGGGCGGACCGCATTATTTAACATTTTTGTCATAATTTTGGGCACCGGGATCCGGTCTGTCTGCCGTTCGGGGGCACACTTCGGAAAGAGAAACAGGGGAGAGGGCTGCCGCGGCAGCCTTCTCCCCCGTAAATGATCATCGTTCCTTTCCGCGTTACGGCTGCGGCAGCTATCCGAGCGCACGCAGGATCTTGTCCTCGTCTCCGACGGGATACACGGAGTGCCGGGCGGCATACCAATACCACTCATACGGCAGGTCCTCGCAGGGGCGGAGCACGGCGATCACCACGTCGCCCTCGTTCACGTCGCCGTCGGCAAAGCGGATGGTGATGATCTGCCTGGCGGTCAGACCGCCCTTGTGGCACGCCTCCACGGTACAATCACGGTTTTTGGCGCCCTTGGCCTCATGGGTGACAGCGCCGACGTAGGGCTTGAGCGGGTCGGGACGGTTCGGAGGAATGGTGTTCCACGTTTTCAGATAGGTGTCGTTGACTACCTCCTCGGCGTCCTGATCGTTGTTCAGGATGCGGCAGGCGATGTAGTGACAGTACCGCCCGTATTTGACGGCGGTTTCGGATATGGCGGTCTCGGAGCGCGCCCAATACAGCCCGACGATCTGTTTGTTATCCATGTTTGTTCACTGCCTTGAGCAATTGATGGTCCTCTTCCCTGACAAACGTAAAAAACGACGCGCACACCACTCGCCGGCGTGAAAAATCTGTTTTATTTTAAAATCTACGATCAGATCGTCATCCGCGCATCGTTCCCCGGCTTCTCAAGGCGTTCGATCAGGTCCGCGATGCAGCCGTCGGCATACGGCCCCAGCACCCAGGTGCATTCAGGAATGATCCTCGGCAGCGCGTCCGACGGGCAAGCCGACAAGTCGGCTGCCCGGATCATGGGCAGATCGTTCTCGTGGTTTCCGGCGGCGACCGTCACACGGCGGTACCCGTCCCGCTCCCCGCAGAGTGCCGAGAGGCGGACCAACCCCGTCCCCTTGTCGCACCCGTCCGCCTGTACCTCATAGAATTCCGGGCTGGAGGACGTATAGGTGAATGCGTCCCCGAACGCCGCCTCTACCGTCGGGCGGAGCCGGGACAGATCCTCCGCGCTGCCGCGGACCACCATCTTATACAGTTTCATACCCGCGTCATATACGGGCCACTCGTCGAGCGGCATGATCAGCGAATCATGTCTGCGTCCCGGATGCGACGCGTCCCGCTGCATATGCGGCGTCATGCGGTCGGCATCCATCAGGAAGCCGACCGACGCGGACAGCCGCACGCCCACGTTCGGGTCCAGCGCCTGCACGTACCGGATGAAATCCATCGTCAGGCGGGGATCCAGCAGCGTTTCGCAGAACGAGGTCCCGGTCCCGAAGTCATACAGATACGAGCCGTTTCCGAGAATGCCCGGCGCGTTGAACAGCTCCGCCGCCTGCGGGATCAGCCGCAGCATATCGAGGTGGATGCGTCCCGTCGCGGCGGTGAAGCGTCCGCCGCCCGCTTTGAATCGTTCCACCGCGTCGAGATTCCGTTCCACGAGGTCGCTGCGGCGGCCGAGAAAGGTGCCGTCAAGGTCCGTGGCGATCAGATACTTGGAAAAATCACTCATGTTTACCTCAATTTGTTAATTCTTGGTTTATTTTGCTATTTTATGTTGTTTTCTGTCCGTTTGACAGGCAAGAGGAAGGCACTCCTCTGCGGGAGTGCCTTCCTCTCCTTCGGCTCAATACTCAAAGCGGAACACTTCCATCTGCCCCGGCGCCAGCCAAAGACCGACGTGCACGGTCTCTCCGTTTACGCCGTATTGGGCGTCGTGGTGATCGTGGATGAAGTCGATGTCCGATCCGTTGTCCCAGATCCGGTGGATCTTCTTCACGTCCTTGTCGGCGACGAAGGTGAACAGACCCGACTCGCGCGGGCTGTTGTTGACCACGACGAGGTACTGATCCCCGTTGTCGTCCCGGAAGGAGGAAACGATGCCCGGCAGACCGTGGGCGCTGTCCATCCGGCGCAGATGCGGGATGTCGTAGGTCTTGTACAGCGGATAGTCACCGTAGGACTTACAGAAGTGCCAGCTGTTCTCGAATTTCAGGCGATGCATCAGGCTGCCGTACCGCATATGGAACAGCAGCTGCACCCGGCGCAGCGCCGCGTAGGTCGCGGACTCCTCGCCAAGCTCGTCCACGGGTGCGCCCCGGTAGTTGTTCCGCAGGCCCTGCCCGTACCACAGGAACCACAGGATGCCGTCGCAGCCGGAGGCCACCGTCGTGGAGACCTGCCAGCGCAGGTCGTCCTCGCTCGGTACGCGGTAACGGAAATGTCCGACGGACAGCAGCGTGTTCCACACCATGATGCCGTTGCGCTTGGCCGCGCCGACGTAGTTATGCAGGTTGAGGAAGTACATATTCGTGCCGTCGTCCTCAGGATTCATCTGCCAGTAACAATCGTAGCAGATCAGCGGGCAGCCGGACGTCTGAATGAAGCGGTCGATCCACGTGTCAAAGGACTCGCCGCCCAGAAGGTCGTTCTCCATGCCCATCCAATACGGGTTGAAGTTCAGAAGCGGCGTCAGCTCCGGCGCGATCTCGCGCATGATCTGATAGGCGCGGACGCACGCGGCAAACTCGTCCTTTGCGATCGGCTCATCGCCGATGAAGAAGCCGTAGGTAGCGGGATGGTGCCCGAAATCGTTGTAGGCACGCTCAAACACGGGGCGGAACGCCTCGGGGTCCTTGGTGAAGCGGCGGAAATCAAGGTCGCTGACGCACACGAATGCCTTGATACCCTGTGCAGCCATCTCGTCGAGCATGGCCGTCATCTGTGCGGGGTCATTGTGACCGTAGCTGAAGAAGGGCGTCTGGTTGCAGGTGATACCGGCGTTCTTCCAGCGTGCGGCCTCGGTCAGGGGCGTCGAGCCGACGTTGGGGTAGTTCCAGAATCCGATCGGGTAGGCGTTTTTCATGTCGATGTACGGTGTCATAGTGTGCCTTCCTTTCATGAATGGTTTATGCCTTTTCCGCTTCCTCCCGGAGGACGCGGATCAGTGCTTCAAAATCTGCGGGAAGCGGGCACTCGAAATGCATCTGCCGTCCCGTGCGGGGATGGATCAGGTCAAGCTCGCGGGCGTACAGGCACTGTCCCCGTATATACGCGCCGTGGACCTTTCCGAAGCGCGTGCCGTCTCCGCCGTAGAGCGGGTCGCCGAGCAGCGGGTGTCCCGTTGCGGCCATGTGGACGCGGATCTGGTGCGTCCGCCCCGTTTCCAGCTTGCAGCGGATCAGCGTGAAGGACTGCCCCCAGCGGCTCCCGAGCGGGTACCGCTCCAGCACGGAAAAGTGCGTGACCGCCTCGCGGACGGTACCGCTGTCGGAGGTCGTTCCCTTCGGGAACGTGGCCATTTTCTTACGGTCGACCGGGTTGCGGCCGACCGGCAGATCGACCGTTCCGTTCTCTTCCTTTATATTACCCACGCATATCGCCGTGTAGATGCGGCTGACCGTATGGGTCTTGAGCTGTTCGGACAGCGCCGTATGGGTAAAGTCGTTCTTGGCGACGACCAGCAGACCGCCGGTGTCCTTGTCGATGCGGTGGACGATGCCCGGCCGTCTGACGCCGCCGATGCCGGACAGGCTGCCGCCGCAATGCCACAGCAGCGCGTTGACCAGCGTGCCGTCCGGATTGCCGGGAGCCGGATGCACGACCATACCGACCGGCTTATTGACGACCAGCAGGTCGTCGTCCTCGTAAACGATATCCAGCGGGATATCCTGCGGCTGCGCCTCGCCGTCCTCCGGCGAGGGGACCGTCACCGTCAGCACGTCACCCGGCTTCAGCTTGGTATTCTTGTCGGGGCGGCTCGTCCGCGCGGACTTCCCTGCCCCGGTGGTCAGCGTGACCATGCCGTTCTCGGTCAGACGCACCACGGCGGCGCGGGACAGCCCTGCCGCGTCGGGCAGGAACTTATCCAGCCGCGTCCCGGCGGCACTTTCGGGGACGGTATAGCTCGTGACGGACGCGCCGTCCGGCTCGCAGAACGGGCCCTCTTCCGCAAGGTCGTCCCGCAGAAGGTCGGAGGGATCACTCATGGCTGTCCTCCGTATCGGGGGCCGCGGCCTCGACCGCGGCAGCGGCTTTTGCGGCTTTATCCGCCTTGAACTCCTCCACCATCGAACAGATCAGGTAGATCATCAGGATCCCCGCGCCGACGCAGACGAAGGAATCCGCGACGTTGAACACGGCGAAATTGATGAGGCGGAAGTCGATCATATCCACGACGTAGCCGAGCGCGATGCGGTCGATCATGTTGCCGATGCCGCCGCCGATGATGAATGCGAGCGACACGCACTCCCATTTGTTCTGCGGCTTCTTCCAGATGAGGTAGACCAGCAGTGCCGCGATGGCGACGGTCGAGATGATCATGAACACCCAGCGGCTGTTCGCCAGCATACCGAAGGCGGCGCCCTTGTTCTCGACGTAGGTCAGGTGGATAGCGTCCTCGATGATCGGCTGTGTGGGGATGGGCTTGAGATGCAGAACAGTCAGGGACTTGGTCAGCTGATCGAGAAAGATCACGACAGCGATGATGGCAAGCCAGATATAGGTCATGGCAGGTTCCTTTCTTGCAATAAAGAGGGGAGATGCCCCGGGACAGGCCCGCGGCATCTCCCAATGGGAAGTTATTTACTTTGTTACCACCTTCAGGCAGCGCGGGCAGAGGTAAGCGTCCTCCAGCTGCGTGCCGTCCGTGACGAACGTCCAGCAGCGGTCGCACTTGCAGCCGTCAGCCGGCTCGACGACCACGGCGATGCCGGACTCGGTCTCGGTGAACGCGCCCTCGGGTGCCGGTGCCTTGACGGCCTTGGCCTGCGAGGTGATGAAGATCAGGGGAAGCTGCGCCGCGAAGGAATCCAGCACGGCGAAGTGATCCTCGTTTTCGGTATATACCGTGACCTTGGCGTCGAGCGACTTACCGATCATCTTATCGGCACGGGCCAGCTCGAGAGCCTTCATGACGTCGTCACGCAGGTCGAACAGCTTCTCCCAATGCGCGGCGATCTCCGGGAAGGTCAGCGCCTCGTCCCAGACGGGCATATCGTTGAGGTAGACGGACTGCGCGTTCTCGCCGGTCTTGTGGGGCATATGGTACCAGATCTCCTCGGCGGTAAAGGCCATGATCGGCGCGAGCAGGCGGGTCAGCGCGCTCACGACGGTGTACATCGTGGTCTGGCCGCAGCGGCGGGCATGGGAATCCTTGCCGTCGGTGTACAGACGATCCTTGGTGATGTCCACGTACAGCTTGGACAGGTCGTTCGTGCAGAAGTTGTTGATGGCGTGATAGACAACGTGGAACTCGTAGGTGTTGTAGCCCTCGAGGCAGACCTTCGTCAGCTCGTTGAGGCGGGAGAGGATCCACTTGTCCACGTCGTGCAGCTCGCTCACGGGCACGGAATCGGTATCAGGGTTGAAATCGCTGATGTTGGCCAGCAGGATGCGCGCGGTGTTGCGGATCTTGCGGTAGGTCTCGGACAGCTGACGGAAGATATTGTCGGAGCAGCGGACGTCCACGTGGTAGTCAGACGAGGCGACCCACAGGCGGACGAGATCGCCGCCGTACTTCTTGACCATATCGTCAGGGCTGACGGAGTTGCCGAGAGACTTGTGCATGGCTCTGCCTTCACCGTCCACGACCCAGCCGTGGGTCAGGACCTGCTTGAAGGGAGCGCCCTGTCCCTTTGCGCCGACAGCGGTCAGCAGCGAGGACTGGAACCAGCCTCTGTACTGGTCTCCGCCCTCCAGATAGACGTCGGCGGGCCACTTGAGGCCCTGATCCTCCTTATTCTCGATCACAGCGAAGTGAGAGGAACCGGAGTCAAACCAGCCGTCGAGCGTATTGGCCTCCTTGGTGAAGGACGTGCCGCCGCAGGCGGGGCAGGCAAAGCCGGCAGGGACCATATCGTTGGCGTCCATTTCAAACCAGCAGTTGGAGCCCTTCTCGCCGAACAGCTCGGACACGCGCCCGATGGTCTCGGGCGTGCAGACGGGCTTGCCGCAGTCGGCACAGTAGAACACGGGGATCGGCAGACCCCAATGACGCTGACGGGAGATGCACCAGTCGGCGCGCTCACGCACCATCTGGGAAATACGCTCCTCGCCCCATGCGGGCAGCCACGTGACGTTCCGGCAGGCCTCCACGGCCTCCTCCTTGAACGCGTCCACGGAGCAGAACCACTGCGGGGTCGCGCGGAAGATGATCGGGTTCTTGCATCTCCAGCAATGCGGGTAATCGTGCGCGATGTTCTCGGATGCGAACAGGGCGCCGGATTCCTTCATGTCGGCAAGGATGACGGGGTTGGAATCGGCATAGTAAAGGCCGGCATACTTGCCCGCGTCGGCGGTCTGGCGGCCTCTGTCGTCCACGGGGACGATGATGTCGATGCCGTAACGCTTGCAGGTCTGGTAGTCGTCCGCACCGAAGCCGGGCGCGGTATGCACGCAGCCGGTACCGGAATCCATTGTGACGTAATCGGCCATCAGGACGACGCTCTCACGGTCGAGGAACGGATGCTGCGTCTTGATGAACTCAAGCTCCTGCCCCTTGAAGGTGGCAAGGATCTCATAGGACTCCACGCCTCCGGCCTTCATGGTTTTGTCGCAGAGTGCGCCGGCGACAACGTAGTTACAGCCGTCGGACGCCTTGACCAGCACGTAGTCCTCAGCGGGATTCAGCGCGATGGCAAGGTTGCCGGGCAGGGTCCACGTCGTGGTGGTCCAGATGATGAAGTAGGTATCCGCAAGGTCGGCGTAGGGAGCCAGCAGGCCCTTATCGTCGTTTACGCGGAACTTGACGTAGATGGAGGTGCAGGGATCGTTGTTGTACTCGATCTCGGCCTCGGCCAGTGCGGTCTCGCACTTGGGGCACCAGTACACGGGCTTGAGCCCCTTGTAGATGTAGCCCTTCTTATACATCTCGCCGAAGACCTTGACCTCTCTGGCCTCGAACTTCGGGTCCATGGTCAGGTAAGGATGCTGCCAGTTGGCGTTGACGCCCAGCCGGATGAACTGCTCCCGCTGGATATCGACGTACTTCTGTGCGAACTTGTGGCAGGCGGACCGGAACTCGGGGATGGACATCTTCTTGCGGTCCAGCTTGTTCTGTTTGATGATCGCGGACTCGATGGGCATTCCGTGGTTGTCCCAGCCGGGGATATAGGGAACACGGTACCCCTGCATGGCCTTGGACTTATTGATGAAGTCCTTGAGGATCTTGTTCATGGAGGTACCCATGTGGATATTGCCGTTGGAGAAGGGAGGGCCGTCATGCAGCTCGAACGTGGGCTTGCCTGCGGCTCTTTCCAGCATCAGCCGATACAGGTCGATCTTCTGCCAGTACTTCAGCGTATCGGGCTCGCGCTGGGGCAGATTGGCCTTCATGGAGAATTGGGTCTGGGGAAGGCAGAGTGTGCTTGTGAAATCCTTAGCCATAATGAAAAAGAACTCCTTCTATATGTTGCAAAGCAGTATGGGGTCTGATCAGATATACTTTTCCGCTCTGAGGCGGAGGCGCCCCTTGCGGGTCTCCCCGTCAAAGGACAGAACGCGGAATTTGCCGCAGCCGCGGACGGACAGCACGGCAGGCGGCTCCACCTCGGTGTCGCAGTCCTCCGTACATTCATAGTCCAGCTCGCACAGTCCGGACCGGATGGCTGTCTGGGCCTTATCCCGCGAGAGATTGCAGAGAGACGCGACGATGCAGTCAAGCCTCTGCGAGGCAACGGTATCGGACAGCGGCTGCACCCGGCGGACCGCGCACGGTGTCTCACCGTCGGCGAGTGCCGATACCCTGACCGTATCCGCGCCGACCTTATGCAGGTCTGAAAGCAGGTAATCCGCCACGCGGCGGCCGCACAGCAGGACGGCCGTGCTGTCGTCCCCGACCAGCACGTCGCCGAGCGCGTCGCGCTCAAGTCCCGCGCCCATGACGGAGCCGAGGTAATCCCGATGCGAAAGCGTCCGAAAGCCGGAACCCTTCACGCGCAGGGCGATCACGCAATCCCGCACGAAGGCGGCAGCGTCCGGAAATCCGGCTGCCTCCAGCGCGTCCGCGGGATCGTCCGCGAGCGCCTGCGGGTCAACGAGGCCCTCCAGCCAATCGGGAAGTAAAAAAGCGCGCACCCGTTCCGCACCGGCGTACCCGCCCCACAGGACGGCAAGTCCCGCGGACAAACGGTGCGCAAGATACGAACGGGCATACTTTGCCTCCCGGGGAGTCAGAAAGGCGGTGGCCGCCGGTTCTCCCCGGGAGGCTGCGTCGGACAGATCATCCAGACGGGCGTACAGCGCGCGAATGGATTCGTCCGGTGCCGTGAGCTTGCCGCGTGTATCCGGTGCCATCAGAGATATACCACCTCAAGGATCACCGAGATCACCGCGAGAGCAAGGTTCGTAAGGAGGAACGGGATATCAACGGGAACGCCCTGAAACCAGCCGAAACGATCACACAGCAGGCGGAACGGCACGATGACGGGCTCCGTGATAAGGTACAGGAAATTGCCGAGTGCCGACTCCTCGCCCATGGTGAACCAGCTCAATACGGCACGGCCCAGCATGGCGATCAGCAGCACCTCGATGAACAGCACGATCAGACGTACCAGCACATAGGTGATCTGTGCCACGGTACGCTCACCTGCCCTTCAGAAGACAGCGGGACACGAGGGATCGGCTCATGCCTCTTCCTCTTCCACGTCCTCAACGTCAGCGTCATCTTCGTCGAATTCCTTGGGGAGATCGAACTCGTCCCTGTCGATTTCGACGTCCTTGGGGACCAGCACCACGGTCGTGGGATCGAGGCGGAACAGCTCGGCTTCCAGCGCCATGGACAGGCCGGAGATGAAATCATACAGACGCATGATGGAGGGTCTGTCGAGACGGCTCACGCCGATCACGACCACATGGCCCTCGCGCAGGCCGGCGGCAACAGCCTCTCTGTCCTCCGCATAGGTAAGGGGCAGGAAGTACAGCGTACCGGCGTTGACGGGCTTGGGCGGCTCAACAGGAGGCGTAACACGCGCTCTGCCCGGCCAATAACCGTCGATCTCGTCGGGCTTGGAAGCCGTGTATCCGACGTTTCTGGCCGTGGTACGGTCGGCGCGTACCTGGTTCTCTACCGTTCTGGCGGGCTTCACAGGCGTGATATCGGAATCGTACCCATCCGTATACTCGTCGTAACGGGCGTCGATATTCTCATAACGGGAACGGTTGTCCTGCCGATCGTTGTAGGGATCGTCATCGTTGCGGGCGTCTTTGCCCGTGTCGTCGGAATGGCCGCCGTAGTAGACGTCGTCGATCTCGGCGTCCATCTCGTCGGTTTCGTCCTCAACGTTGCTTCTCTTGAACAGATCCTTGAATAATGCCATGTTTCTTTCCTCTGCTTTCTGGTTTTTTTGTCTTTCCGGTGTTCTGCGAAATGAATTTTTATGTGTTTGATTTACTGAACCTTATCAGGCCGCACGGCTTCTGCGGCTTCCGCTTCGGGCCGGCCGGAGCTGTACAGCGCACGTCCCACCCTGACCATCGTGGCCCCCTCGGCGGCGGCCCACGCGTAGCTTTCGGACATTCCCATCGACATGATCATCGGCTCCGTCCGTCCGAGCGTCTGTGTCCAGATGCGGTCGCAGGACAGGCGCGTCTCACGGAAGATGCGGCGGTACTGTGCCTCGTCGCCCTTGGGCGCCATGGTCATGAAGCCGCGCAGCCGCAGACGGTCAAAGCCGTTCGCGGGATCCGTCAGGAAGACGGCGAACGCCTCCGCGTCCTCGGGCTTAACGCCGCTCTTGGACTCCTCGCTGCCGGAATTGATCTCGATCAGTACGTCCATGCACAGGCCGTGCTTTGCCGCCTGCTTCTGGATCTCCCTTGCGAGTCCTGCCGAATCCAGCGATTGGATCATATCCACCTTGTCGATGATGTATTTGACTTTATTGGTCTGCAGGGTGCCGATGAACTGTAAGGACAGTCCCTCCTTGTCCAGCAGCTCGTAGCGTCCGAGCAGCTGCTGCACCCTGTTCTCGCCCACGGTCCGGATACCGAGCACCCTGTGGGCGTAATTGATCTCGTCCGGATCGGCGCTCTTGATCGCGCCCATGACCGTGACGGCGTCGGGGTCCCGTCCGGCATCCCGGCAGGCATCCACGATGCCCGTCCTGATGCGCGAAAGATTCCGGTCGATATAGGAAAAATCGGTCGTCATATCTATTTTCAGCCGCACACGGGTGCGGACCCGTGTGTTCCCTTCTGGTTTGATCGGCGGCAGCGGTACCGTCAGCCGATGGTCTTGCCCTCATACAGATTGCGTCCGCCCGTGATGATACGGTCGTTGAGCTGCAGGAAGGACCAGCCCTCGTCATTGATCTGCTGCTGCTGCGCCTCGCTCATGGCGGAAAGCATGACTGCCGCCTCCGACGAGGTGTGTGCGATGACGTATCCCTCGCGGCTCACGCTGATCATGATGCGGCGGAACTCCACGCGGTTGCCCTCCAGAACGTAGACGCCGGTGACGTCGTCTCCGGTAACGGGCGACGGCTGTGTGACCAGTGCGCCGGTCGGGATGCGGTATCCGCTGATCCTGTTCACGGCGATCCTGCCGAACAGGCGGCGCGTGAACGCGAAGCCCTCCGGCATATCCTGCGAGGAGAACACGACCAGTGCGCCCTGCCCGTCGGACTCGACGCGCTCGACCGTAATAGTCAGCACGGTGCCGAGGCCGTCGTCACACAGGAGCCTGTAGGACGTGCCTTTTCTGTAGACGGAGGCATCCTCCACGGTCATGAGCGCCGCGGCGTACCACTCGTCGGTATAGACCATGTGTCCGGCGGTCCCGAAGCCTGCCTCGGCGGCGGGCGCGGCCACCATCTGCCTGAACTCGGCAGGACTCATGGTCAGGGCCTGATCGTAGGGGAAGATGCTCTCGTATCCGTCGCTGCCGTAGTAAAACCATCCGGCGCGCGCGGTCGAGAAGCCGCCCGCAGGGATGAGTCCCCGGACGAGCTCGGCCTGTGCCGCTCTGAGCGCATCGGCGTCCATCGTGCGATCCTCACCGCTGCCGGTCAGCGCGCGCCACGTATCCAGCGCGGACAGAAGACCGTCGGCACGTTCTCCGAGATCGCCGATGCTGCCTGACGCGGCGGCGTCAAGGACACCGCGGTATCCGCTCTCGGCCTTCTCGGCGGCTGCCGCCGCGTCGGCGGGAGACGTGCCCCCGAAAACGCGGGCAAGGCTTGCGATGCGGTCCCCGTAAGCGTTGAGCTGCTTCTGCAGACTCCGGACGGACGCGCCGTCCATGGTGGTGTAAGCCTGTCCGAGCGGGGTGTCCACGGGGACCTTTTCCCCGTTGCGGACGTCGTAGCAGAAGACGTTGCCGGCCGATGCCGTGATTATCTCCTCGTCGCGGAACAGGTACAGCTCCAGCTCGGCGAAGGAGGAATCCACGATCTCCTGCGTGCGGAGCGTATTCAGCTCCACGGTCAGGTGACGTGCGCATTGATAGACGGCAAAGGTCAAAAGGAACATGAGGAGCAGCACGATCCCGACGGTCAGGAGCGGCTGCGCGGATTTTTTCCGGCGCTCTCCTGTCGGTCCGGACGTGTTCAGCGGTGCAGATATTGCGCGATGCGGGTCTGCCATGGCTGCTCCGTCCTCTCCTGATTTCTGCGTCAGAGCATAAAATGCCCTACCTAACTATTATACCATACTGTCCGCTGATTTCACGGACGAAGGATGATATTTTCCATAATGTTTACAATTTCGCCAAAACTCCGTAACTTTCCGGCACCGTCCGGGTCATCCATATCGACCCATTCGACGTACTCCTTGGCGCCGAACCACGTCAGCTGCCGTTTGGCGTAGTGTCTCGTGGCGATTTTGAGCGTTTCCGTGACCTCCGCGAGCGACGCCTGTCCGTCAAGGTACGGGAACAGCTCCTTGTACCCGATGGCCTGTGCCGCGGTGGAGCAGACGTCGAACACCCCCGCGTCCCGGAGGCGCCGGGTCTCGTCGACGAGCCCCGCGTCCAGCATCATATCGACGCGGCGGTCGATGCGTCCGTAGAGGATCGAGCGGTCGTGATACCGCAGCCCGATGACGCGGGCGTCGTAGGGACATTCCTCCTCGCGGGATTCACGGTCCAGATCGCTCTTTTTGCGTCCCGTGGTCATGCATATCTCCAGCGCGCGGATCACGCGCTTGACGTTGTTCGGATGGATGGCGGCGGCACTCTCCGGATCGACGGCGCACAGCCGTGCGTGCAGCGCCCCGTTCCCTTCCCTTGCGGCGTAGTCCGCGAGGGACTGCCGCAGCGCGGGATCCGTTTCGGTCACGGCGAAGGTCCCGCCCCGGAGGAAGGCGTCGAGGTAAAGCCCCGTACCGCCGCACAGGATCGGCAGTTTTCCTCGTGAAAGGATATCTTCGACCGCGGCGCGGGCGTCGCGGACGTAGTCGGCGCAGGAATACCCGGCGGGATCCGAGGGATCGGCAACGTCGATCAGGTGGTGAGGGACGCCGTCGCGCTCGGCCTCGTCCGGCTTGGCCGTGCCGACGTCCATGCCGCGGTAGATCTGCATGGAGTCGCAGGACACGATCTCACCGCCGAGCCGTTTGCACAGCCCGATGGAAAGGGACGTCTTGCCGCTCGCGGTGCAGCCGACGACGGCGGCGATCTTCGGTTTATCCGACATCGGACCGGTCACAGCTCGACGGTCTGGACGCCGTTCATCATGATGTAATGCTCCTTGACGCCCAGCTCCTGCATCCAGCCCTGCACGATGATGGTCTTCCAGCAGTAGGTGTTGTAGCCCTTGCCGGCATCGTTGTTCCACAGCCAGCGGGGCGTGCACCACAGGCAGCCGGTCGGCGCGATAGCCTCGTAGACGTCGCGGTCGACGCCGTTCTGACCGTGATGCGCCATCTGTACGTAGTCGGCCTTGAGCTTGTCGGTGCCGGCGTACATCTGGAGCAGCTTGCGGCCCTCCTCGACGCCCGCATCACCGA
This sequence comes from Clostridia bacterium, assembly GCA_024404505.1. GTDB lineage: Bacteria > Bacillota > Clostridia > Oscillospirales > CAG-272 > CAMEON01. The sequence goes on along the minus strand of JAKSPU010000054.1, from coordinate 181 downwards.
GGAAGATCGCCGACTTGCCGCCCAAGGTCATCTTGATGACGCAGGAGGCGTTGTTGTAGACGTTCGACGTGAACTCGGGGCTGGGGGAGCAGAGGACCTCGAACTTCGCGGCGCCGCAGTCGTACTCGTCACGGGCGAACATGACCACCTTCTTCGCGGGGAACGCCTGAATGTTCTCCTC
>JAKSPU010000053.1 GCA_024404505.1 Clostridia bacterium | reverse complement strand
CCGGAATTTATGCAAGCATATGTGCCGTCAAGGCGTCAGCCGTGCATTGTGCGGTGATGCCTTGAGAATCATCAAGAACTTTTATACAATATTCTGCAAGTCCTTGCGGGATAATCAATCTTCTGCTCCGGTGTTGCGTCCGCAGCAGTTCTTATACTTCTTGCCGGAGCCGCAGGGGCAGGGATCGTTGCGCCCGACCTTGGCGGTCTCGCGGCGCTGCGTGATGACGACCTTCTTCTGCGGTCCCTTGGTGCCGCCCTCGAAGCCCTCGATCAGCGGCTTGGCGACCTGCACGCGCTTGATCTCGCGTTCGGGACGCGGCACGACGGTCAGCAGCATCCGGACGGTGCGGTCGCGGATCTCCGTGACCATGGAATCGAACATATCCGCGCCGACGATGCGGTACTCGGTCACGGGATCGCGGTTGGCGTAGGCATTCAGGCCGATCTCGCCCTTCAGCTCGTCCATGCCGTCGATATGGTTCATCCACGCGCGGTCGACGTTCTGCAAAAGGATCACGCGCTCCACCTCGTGGAAGGTATCCGGCGTGAAGAGGTCCTCCTGTGCGGTCAGGCGCTTGTCGGCGCGCTCGGTCAGCTCGTTCAGCAGCGTCTCCCGCTTAAGAGCGGCGAGCTCCTGCTCGCTGTACCGGAAATCGTCCTCGCGGCAGAGGAAGCCGACGAGATCGGCGCGCAGGCCGTCGAAGTCCCATGCTCCGGCGTGCTCGTCCGAGGTATGCGCCATGACGGCGTTCTCCACGGTGTCGTGGATCATCTTGCGGATGGTCTCGGTGAGGTCCTCGTCGTCAAGCACCTGCTGGCGCTGCTTGTAGATGATGTTGCGCTGCTGGTTCATGACGTCGTCGTAGGACAGGACGTACTTGCGGCGCTTGAAGTTCTGGTCCTCGATGCGCTTCTGCGCCGACTCGATGGTGTTGGACAGGAGGCGTGCCTCGATGGGCGTGTCCTCGTCGATGCCCAGCCGGTCGATCATGCCGATGATGCGGTCGTTGTTGCCGAACAGGCGCATGAGGTCGTCCTCAAGGGAGATGAAGAACTTGGACTCACCGGGATCGCCCTGACGGCCGGAACGGCCGCGCAGCTGATTGTCGATACGGCGGCTCTCATGCCGCTCGGTGCCGAGGATATACAGGCCGCCGACGGCGCGGACCTTGTCCGCCTCCGGCGCGATCTGCTCCTTGTACTGCTCGAACAGGGCGCGGTACTGCCGGCGCACGCCCAGCACGGCCTCGTCTTCGGTGTCGGCGCTTCCCGTGGCGACGGTGATCAGGCTCTCGTCCACGCCTGCGGCGCGGAGGTCGGCCTTGGCCATATACTCGGGGTTGCCGCCCAGCATGATATCGGTTCCGCGTCCTGCCATATTCGTGGAAATGGTGACGGCGCCGAACTTGCCGGCCTGTGCGACGATCTCGGCCTCTTTGGCGTGCAGCTTGGCGTTCAGCACAGTGTGAGGGATGCCCTCCTTCTTGAGAAGGTAGGACAGGATCTCGGACTTGTCGATGGAAACGGTGCCGACCAGCACGGGCTGGCCCTTCGCGTGACACTCCTTGACCTGCTTCACGACGGCACGGTACTTCCCTGCCGTGGAGCGGTACACCGCATCTTCATGATCCACGCGGATCATGGGCTTGTTGGTGGGCACTTCGACCACGTCGAGCTGGTAGATATCGCGGAATTCCTCGTCCTCGGTCAGTGCGGTACCGGTCATGCCGGACAGCTTGCCGTACATACGGAAGTAGTTCTGGAAGGTGATGGTGGCGAGCGTCTTGTTCTCCTTCTGGATGACCACGCCCTCCTTGGCCTCGATCGCCTGATGCAGACCGTCGTTGAAGCGGCGGCCGGGCATGAGACGGCCCGTGAACGCGTCGACGATCATGACACCGGAATCGTTGACGACGTAGTCCACGTCCAGCTTCATGCAGCCGTGGGCCTTGATCGCCTGATTGATGTGGTGCGCCAGCGTTGCGTTCTCGGCGTCGGTGTAGTTCTGCACGCCGAAGAACTTTTCCGCCTTCTCGGCACCCTTGGGGGTCAGGACGGCGGTGTTGGCCTTCTCGTCGACGATGTAGTCGGCGTCGATGTCGTCGTGGTCCTCCTTGGCGTCAAGCTCGGTGACCACGTACTTCCGCAGCGTGCGGACGAACTTGTCGGCGCGCTCGTAGAGGTCGGTCACCTCATCGCCCTCACCGGAGATGATGAGAGGCGTGCGTGCCTCATCGATGAGGATGGAGTCCACCTCGTCCACGATGGCGAAGGCGTGGCCGCGCTGCACCATGCGGTCCTTGTAGACGACCATGTTGTCGCGCAGGTAGTCGAAGCCGAACTCGTTATTGGTGCCGTAGGTGATATCGGCGTTATAGGCGATATGCTTGTTGGCAGTGGAGTCACGCGGGACGACAAGTCCGGTCGTAAGGCCCATGAAGCCGTAGACCTTGCCCATTTCCTCCGCGTCGCGCGCGGCCAGATAGTCGTTGACCGTGACGATATGCACGCCCTTGCCGGTCAGTGCGTTGAGGTAGGCGGGCATGGTGGCGACCAGCGTCTTGCCCTCACCGGTCTTCATCTCGGCGATGCGGCCCTGATGCAGGATGATGCCGCCCAGCAGTTGGACGTGGAAGGGACGCTTGCCCAGCACGCGGTCACACGCCTCGCGGACGGCAGCAAACGCCTCGGGCAGGATATCGTCGAGAGTCTCCCCGGCGTTCAGACGGGCCTTGAACAGCTCGGTCATGCCGCGCAGCTCCTCGTCCTCCATCTGTTTATAGGAGGACGCCAGCGCTTCGATCTTCGCGGCGATCTTCTCCACCTTTTTGAGCTGATGCTCACTGTACGTTCCGAAAATTTTTGTGATGATACTCATGTAAGACAGGATTCCTTTCCCGATCCCCGGCGGGGATCTGTGACTTTCACGACCGCACTCCGGTCAAATCAGTATACCGTTTTTGCTGATTTTGAAAATATTCTTCATTTTTGTTTTCCTTTAAATATCTGTGCATCCAAATCCAACTCTGTCTGTGTCTCCCCGCCATTGTATTCAATACGGTAAACATGATCATGCTTTTGTTGAAGGTAGGTACAATTTGGGTATTCAGCTATTACGAGTTGGTTCGTCTTCATAAATCCGCAGGTGCTTCCCTTGCGGAAGAACAGGGTGTCGTTTACAATCACATTTGAGATATTGTCATATTGCAAAGGTATCACAACACTGCCATCGGCATGGATCAGGCCGAATCGGCCTTCCTTGTTCATCACAACGGCCAGACCATTTTGAAATTCGCCGTCATGATTCCATATTTCGCGCCCGTCTGGTAAAATCACCCGAACGTAATATACCGGCGGGATCCGTTCTTGGTGATTGGAGTCTTTATAACCAATTCTTCGATTTCCGTCGATGTCCTCAAGAATAAATGACTCCATTTTTTTACAGTTCCCCGTGTTCATATTCTCGTCCATGTTTTCACACTCCTATATGCAAATAACAACGCGAACCATCATCAAAAGTATAATAATAAGTATATGTTCCCCCATTAGACCAATAGCCCCCATAACATCCTGGTGCTGTTTCAAATGGAGTGCAACGGCGCCCATAATACTCTCAGTTCTGATATATCCTGTTTCGTATCTCCATGCGATTTCTTTGTACTGCATGGGAATCTCATGTCTCTGGTTCTTTACTATCAGGGCTACATTTTCTCCCCTACACAGCACGAGAAGGTGAGTAACATCGTTGCGGTCATCATTGCAACATATTTTCAAGTAGATCGATAGAATAGGCCTCTAGAGTCTTCAAGCAATCGCGAAGTGCTATAATGGTTTCGCTATTCCATTTTTCTGCACTGGTCTTTAAGGCCAACCCCACACCATATACTTCAAACACTTCGCCGTAATAGAGATAATTTCTCAGTTCATCTGTATCATCCGTTATGATCCATGGAAGATCATACATCAACAGATTTCGAAGGTCAGTTCTTACGTCATATTCATACCAGTTGACAAAATAAGGATGACTCAGCTTATGATATACAGCAAACGAATGATCTTGTTGCCCAGAAAATCGCAGTTGATCTTCTCTGAACCCGTAGTTTTCTTTCATGTATTTCGGTTTTACATCTGCGCTCACACCAAACATCAACATATGATCCTTCCATCGAAGTGCCTCAAGAACACGCATGGTCATTTCCACATTTGCGTATCGGTAATTGGGACAAATCAACCATTTCTGTTTGTCCGGAATATCATATAAATCATTAAATATCATTTTAACACCTCAGCATGTAGTCATTCATTATAACTTTTTTGATTACATATCATATTATTTGGTATTAATATCCAGATAAAGTATATTATATCATATAAATTATAATATTCCCATATATATTTGTAAATTTTCAGATAATACTTGCAATCGGGCGGCTTTTGTACTATAATAAAGCTGCCGCGATCCGTCCGAGACGGGCATACGGCGGAAAGGACACGAAGAATGCCTCATATCCACATCGTACTCCATGAGCCGGAGATCCCCCAGAATACCGGCAATATCGCCCGCACCTGCGCCGCCACGGGGGCGTCGCTGCACCTGATCCGCCCGTTGGGCTTCCCCATCGACGACAGGAAAATGAAGCGGGCCGGACTCGACTACTGGGACAAGCTCGACGTGTCCTACTATAACGACCTCGACGACTTCTTCTCAAAGCACCCGGACGTCCCCGTCTATTACTACACGACGAAGGCGCAGCACCGCCACGTGGACGTACGCTACCCGGAGGAGGTCTGGCTGATGTTCGGCAAGGAGTCCAAGGGCCTGCCCGAGGAGCTTCTGATCCGGCACCCGGACACCTGCGTCCGCATCCCGATGCGGAACAATCTGCGCTCGCTCAACCTCTCGAACTCCGTAGCCATCGCGGTCTACGAGGTGCTGCGGCAGTGCGACTTTGACGGACTTCAGACAGTCGGAGAACTGCACACGATGACGTGGGGCGACGGGCAGCTCTGAAAAGAGAAGGAAAAGGATACTTATGAACGATAAAGTTTTTGCCGCCATGAGCGGCGGCGTGGACAGCTCGGCCGCCGCCTGTCTGCTCGCGGAAGCGGGCCTGACGGTCACCGGCGCCACGATGAAGCTGCTCTGCTCCGATGAGGCCGACCGTGACGCAAAGGACGCCCGCGCCGTCTGCGAAAAGCTCGGCATCCCCCACGAGGTCATTGACTTCACCGGCGAGTTCCGCCGCGTCGTCATCGGAAACTTCGCGGACGAGTACAGCGCGGGACGCACGCCGAATCCCTGCGTGATCTGCAACAAATACCTGAAATTCGGGGCGCTGCTCCGCGCGGCAGAGGCCGCCGGACACGACCGCATCGCTACCGGGCATTTTGCCCGTATCGACCGCGACGCGAACGGACGTTACCTCCTCAAGCGCGCGGTCGATGAGACCAAGGATCAATCCTATATGCTCTGGATGCTGGATCAGGAGCAGCTGTCCCGCACTCTGCTGCCGCTCGGAGCCATGCGGAAGACGGAGGTCCGCGCTATCGCCGCCGACCGGGGACTCGTGACCGCCCACAAGAGCGACAGTCAGGACATCTGCTTCGTCCCGGACGGCGACTACGCCGGATTCCTGATCCGAAAGACCGGTGCCGTTCCGATCCCCGGTGACTTCGTGGACAGCGAGGGTCACGTACTCGGGAAACACCGGGGGCTGATCCACTACACGGTCGGACAGCGCAAAGGCCTCGGCATTGCCCTCGGTCAGCCTATGTTCGTGGCGTCCAAGGACCCCGACACGCGCCGCGTGGTATTGTGCGGCGGAGACAGTCCCCTGCTCTTCCGCCGCGTCGTGACGCTCTCTCACCTCAATCTGATCGCCGCCGACCGGCTGGACGGTCCCGTCCGCTGTGAGGCCAAGCTACGCTACCGTCACAATGCCGCGCCCGCCGTGCTGTATCAGACGGGCGAGGACTCCGCCGTCCTGACCTTTGACACGGAGCAGCGCGCCCCCGCGCCGGGACAATCCGCCGTGTTCTACGACGGAGACACGGTGATCGGAGGCGGATTGATCGACGCCTGACACGGTCGGACCTGTCAGACCGCGCAAAAATTACCGCGGGAAAATCCGCTGAAAACCCGGGAACAGCCCTTTACAAAACAGGCTTTTCATGGTATAATGTCCATATCCGGCGGAAAGCCGGAAATCCGTACATAAGAGGTCTTCCATGTCCAACCGCTTTATCAAGACCTTAGCCGGCGTGCTGGCCATCCTGCTTGCTGCGTCCTGCGCGATGATCTGCGTCATGGCGCTGGAGCCGTCCGGAAACGGTGTCAAGATCAGGAACTGGGTCACCAACGATCCGGATTATTCCTTCTCCGAAGCCTATAAAACGTCCGTCTGGTATGAGAATTTCTCCTCCCTGACTCTCACGGAGAATCAGCGCAACAATATCCTGCGCGTGGCCGTCTCGCAGCTCGGCTACCACGAGGGCGATTCCGCCAAGGACTTTGACGGCATGAACCGCGGCGGCTCGAACAACTACATCGAGTACGCGCGTCTGATCGTCCCGAACTATAACGAAAACCACTACGAGTGGTGCGCCTGCTTCGTGAACTGGTGCCTCAATCAGGCGGGCATCGACTACGCCTACGGTGAGATCGGCTGCTGGAAATGGGTCGAGTGGCTCAAGCCGAACAAGATGTTCCAGAATTCCGCCGCCTACAAGGGCAGCTACACGCCGCAGCCCGCCGACATGATCTTTTTCAATTGGAGCAATAACAACAAGGGCGCCGATCATATCGGGTACGTCCTGTACGTGACGGAGGACCGCGTCTATACCATCGAAGGAAATTCCAAGGACGAGGTCGGCATCCGCAATTACGATATCAACGATCCCTGCATCATCGGATACGGTACGCCTCCTTACGAGGAGGGCAGCGAGGTCACGATCGACTTCTCCTACACGGATGGCCTGCCCGTCGGCAAGTACGTCGTGCATCTGGCCAACACCAGCCTGACCGACGCGCCCGCTGCCCGCAAGCGCATTGCGCGTATGCCGCTCGGCGCCTGCGTGACCGTCACCGGCACCGAGGGCAAGTACGCCCGCGTGCTGTACGAGGATAAGGAAGGATACATCCCCATCGAGTCGCTGTGCCTGATGACGCCCGGTCATACCGCCGTATTCAAGGCCGGTGACGAGACTGTTTCCCGCATCGTTTTCACGGACGGAGACGAGATCGCCCCGCCCGAGGTCCCGGCCAAGGAGGGGTATACCGGCACGTGGCCGGCATTTGAGATCGTGCAGGACGACTTCACGGTCAAGGCGGAGTACACCCCCGTCGAGTACACCGTCACCTTCACCGCCGACGGATTCGTGGTCGGCACCGCGGCGTTCACGGTGGAGGACCTCTCCGTAACGCCTCCCGCCGTTCCGGACAAGCCGGGGTACGGCGGCGTATGGCCGTCATTCACGCTCGGTGCCGCCGACCTGACGGTCGAGGCCGAATACTTCCCGCTGCCCGAAACCGAGCCGCCCACGTTGTCGACCGATGACGCGGAATCCTCCCGCGGGACAGACGACACCGGACACGACAGTGAAGGCTGCTCTTCGTCGGTGCAGGGCTTTGCCCTTCTGCCGCTGCTCGGCACGGCAGCCGCGTTCCGCAAGAAAAAACGTCTTTGACGCATATGAACCCCCGTGCCCGCGGGCACGGGGCCCTTTGCGCCTCCGGCGCTCGGGGACCTACCCCCCAGCCCCCTCCCGTGCGCGGAGATGAGAGGAAAACCGACGCTCTGCGGCCGGAGACCCTGCGTTTCCGCATCGCCGGATGTTCTGCTAAACTCTTTTCCCCCACCCCCCCCTGCCCCCGCCCGCCGGGCGGGGGGAATCTTTTATTATGTAAGCAAGGGGAAGGGCTGCTGCGGCAGCCCTTCCCCTTGCATCCTCATCCCGAAGGGCCGCGCCTGCGGGCGCGGGGAAAAGGAGACGCGTCCCCGTTCTCGTTGGGTCTGCACGGATCGGGCAGATGCCATCTGCCCGATCCCGAGCGGGGTCAAGGGCCCCCGCGTAGACGTTTATGAAAAGGGTGGGTACCTGTGACGGCACCCACCTGTCTCGTTCGGCGTAAACCGAACCTCAATCATTTATCCTTTTTTGAAAGTTCTTGGGATCCTTAAGCCCTTCTTACAAGAAGGGCTTAAGCGGGGCGCGGGGCAGAGCCCCGCAAGCGTCCCTTGGGGCGTGGGGCAGAGCCCCGGACGCATTCCTATAATACCGTAGTCTTTCCGTCAGCAGTCAGTAAAGCCAGCCTGTGCTCAAAGCCGCACGCGGCTACGATATTCGCGCAGCCAGCTGCGCGGGACGCGAGCGCCGCGTCGCCGCCGCGGATAGTCACATGACCGTCCCGATGGACGCAGACGGTCGCCTCCGGAAGGCAGGCGATCGACACGACGTCACACAGATCCTCCACGCGGCACTGACCGCAGGCGTTGCTGCCGACCGCCGTCACACGTCCGTCCGCCCGCAGAGCGACGGTATGCGCCTCGCCGCAGGCGATCATGACAAGACCCGTCCACTCATCTCCGCCCGATACGCGGCATTGACCGTAAGTATCGTCTCCGGCAGCTACGGCACGCCCGTCTGCCGTCACGGCAGCCATGTGCCGCAGACCGCAGGCAATATCCACCCCACCGTGCCAACCGACCGTGTCCCAGACCTCGCTCAACGACCTGTTTGCCTCGTTGAAGACACGCCCGTCTCCGCGAAGCACGGCAACGTGACCGTAACTGCACACGACGGCGGCAAAAGCGTCCGACCCGTCTCTGCCCGGATGGATCAGCGTCCGGTTCAGCGCTTCCGCGCAACGGTTGACCTCCTGCTCCGGGCTGACCGAAACCAGCCGGCCCTCCGAAACGGCAACCGTAGCATACGCACCGCAGGCTACCGCCGTCACGCCGCTCCACGGTATGACACTGACCTGATCCCGCGCTCCCGTCACCAACAGCGTGCCGTCCGGGCGGGCGTATGCCATGTGCGATAACCCGCAGCCGACGCGCCGGCGCAGCCTGCGCGCCGCGTCAGGAGTATCCGCTTTCAGGAGTCCCGCCGATCCGATCCCCGGATCCGTCGGCGTATCGTCGTAAGCATCTGATGCCGCGGCACCGTCCGGGGCAGGATCGACAGCCTCGATCCCGCCCTCGCTATGCTCGGTGTACCGGCTGAAGCCGTCGTACTGCCTGATATCATGGAACAGACTGAAGGTCACGGTCCCCGTGCATTGCCCGTCCGTGTCGAGACCGCAGGACAACACCCGCCCCCGCTCCGTCATAGCGGCAGCATGGTCGGGACCCGCGGCCAGCGCGATGACGTCCCGCCAGAGAACGCCGTCCTCCGGGGCATTCTGCAGGTACCCCGCCACACGCACAGTTCCGTCCTCCATAAGTCCCAGCGTCGCCGAAGACGTACAAACCACCGCCGCAACACGGGACCAGCCGCTGACGTCGCAGCGACCGTTGTCGGGAAGCCCGGCTGCCATGACCCGGCCGCCCCAGCATAAGCCGACGATATGGCTGTCCCCGAGCGCGATGGCACGGATGCCTCTCCAATCCCGGACGGCGTCAAGTCCCGGGATATCCGCCTCTCCTGCCGCTTCCTGCCCGCCGATCTCACGTACGACCACGCAGCCGGACGTCGTCAGTCCGGCGATCAGACGGCGGCTCACGCACAGATCGGACAGCTCCGACCATTCGGGACCTGCCAGATCCTCCTCGCGCAGCCCGTCACCGGCTATATGCAGCTTTCCCCGCCGGTCCAGACCGACGGTGCAGCTCTCATTCCCGCGCAGCAGCGCGATATCACGCCAATCCTCCACGCTGCCCTGACCGTGATCGTTCCTGCCGGTAAACAGCACGCGTCCGTCCGTCGTCAACGCGAGGGAATGACCTCCGACCGCCAGCACGCTGCGGACGTTCTCCCAGCCGGACACGTCACAGCAGCCCTCCACGTGGTTGCCGTCGGCGGACACCCGCCCGTTCCGGTGCAGGGCCAGCAGATGCGCCCTTCCGCAGGACAGCGCCAGCACGTCCGACCAGCCCGCGCACGCATACAGAGCGCCGGTGGATACCACGCACTCCATGAAATCGATCGCCGCGGTCAGGCGTCCGCCGCAGGCCAGCCGACGTCCCAGCCGTACCGCCTGCGTGATGCGCGTCTGATACAGACGGTCGAGCCGCAGCCGGTTCTCCGCCTCGCGCTCGCGTTCGGCGGTCAGCTCGTCAAAGTCCTTGAACAGCTGCAGCTGCCTGGGCATCGCCGTCTCTCCGTAGTCCGTTTCTCCGCCCGGCAGACGGGACAGCACGCGTCCCTTGCGGATCGCCCGCCCGAGAGACTCCGCACGACCCGAGCGGCCTATGAACACCGCGTGATCCGGTCCGGCGGCCACCGCCACCGCGTCCCGGGACATTTCGTCATCGGAGCCGGGCAGCGGATACCTTGACAGCAGTTCGCCGACCGTCGTAATGGCCCACAGCCCGCGTCCGCTGACAGCTACGGAGGCAAGGTTGGACCATTGTCTGATGCGCGCGGGCAGGCTGACCGTGGCGGTCAGCCGTCCATCCCCGGTGACGGCATACACGTCATGTCCGAGGCTGTCCGCAAATACGCCCGCGATCCCGCGCCAGCCTTCGGTCTCCATGCGGAGCAGTTTTCCGCCCCCCGCAATCAGGACCGTTCCCTTGGCGGTCAGACCGACCGTGAAGTCCGCGCCGCAGCAAATATCCACCACGTCTGACCAAGCGTTCGTTTCACATTGGCCGCTGCCGTTGCCACCCGCGCAGATCACCTGTCCGCCCCAAAGAAGGGCTGCGGCGTGTCCGGCTCCGCAGGCCAACAGCCGGACCCCGGACATAGCCGCGGCGCCCGCGGCTATCCCGGCCTTGTCGCGTCCGGCAAAGCGGACGCTGCCGTTCGACGTAAGACCCAGCACGTAATCGAGGCCGCTGTATACGGCCCGCAGGTCCGTCCAGCCCGTGCAGGCCTCCTGCCCCCATCTGTCCTCGCCGAAGAAGCACGCCTGTCCCTTGTCCGTCCGCAGAAGGACGGTAAAGTCGGTGCCGCACGCGGCAAAGCCGCGATGCTCCTGTATGAAGCCGCGGAGCAGCGCCAAACGGCGCGCCGACTCCTGCTCGTCAACATCCGGACGGTCCGTCCGGCCGGCAGAAGCACGGGTGCTGTATTTCGTATTCATGGCATGACCTCCTCTGCTTCAAAAAGTTCTTTACATTTGCTTCGGTTTGTGGTACAATAGCGGCAGATAGAACGCACTTCATGAAAGGAGCCTGCCATCATGACCACACCGCTCGATGAGATCCTCCGCACCGCGTCCGACGCCCCCGCCGACGTGCACTTCCCTGCCAGGACGAGGATATACCGTTTCACCTTTGAGGACCGCGAGGCCGTCCTGACGATCCCCGGCGGCTGCGACGGGAAATGGATGATGAAAACCGAATACCACTACGCCTTCCCCGCCACGCAGGACGAGGCTGTCCGCCGCGGCTGGGGCATGGGCTGGCTGCAGAATACCGACCGCTGGGGGACCGACCCCGACCTTGACGCCCGCAGGCGCTTCATCGACTTTGCCGCGGACAATTTCGGCCTTGAGCGCCGGATCGTCCCGCTCGGCATGAGCTGCGGAGGGCTGATCGCGGTCAATTTCGCGGAAAAGTACCCGGACTACGTGTCCGCGCTGTACCTTGACGCGCCCGTCATGACGCTGTTGTCCTTCCCGATGGGCTTCGGACACTCCGATCCCTATCCGGACGTCTGGGAAAACGAGGTCGTCCCCGCGTACGGGCTGACCCGCGAGTCGCTGCTGACGTGGCGCCGGCACCCGATGGACCGTCTGGACGCCGTGATCGCGCACGGGATCCCCGCCGCTCTGGTCGCGGGGGACAGTGACACGACGGTTCCATACGATGAGAACGGTATGATCGTCACGCAAAAGTACACCGCCGCCGGCGTGCCGTTTGCCCTGTGGCTCAAGCCCGGGTGCGATCATCATCCGCACGGGATCGAAAATCCGGCGGACGTGCTGGCGTTTATAGAGCGGGTCAGGATCCGATGACCCCTATCCGTATACAGTATAACAAAAAAAGCCCCCACGGTCAAGAGGGCGGAGGCGTTTTCGTACAATATTATTAGGGAGGATACCGCATGGACAACAAGTGCTTCAAAAAGCTGTTGCGCGAAAAAATACAGTCGCAGGGCTGGGAAAAGGCGGGCACCGCCTACGTGACGGACACCGCCGACGGCTCCGCGCGCATCGTCATCGCTCCGCCGGACACCCAAAAGGGCTTTCTCATCGGCGTCTGCTTCCCGGACGGCAATGCGGCTGTCAGGATGACGAACTGCCCCTTCCGGCAGTATTGCTTTGAAAGCCGGCTGGTTTTCCCGGCGTTTTTCGGTACGACGGAAGCCGAGATCGACGAGGTCTGCGCGGAGGTGTTTGCCTACGTGGACGAGTTGAAGCGGCGCGGCCCGGATATGCTGCGCGAGACCTTCGACAAGTGGGTCTGCTCGCCTTTTGACGATGCCGAACGGAACAAATGGATGGCGTTTATCGGGCTTACACCGGTCGACCCCTACTCTGACGAATACCGCCTTGAATGCTTCGACCGGACGAAGCGCGGCGGCATGATCACCGTCACGGCAGACGAGTACGAGGGGCACCGCGCATTCTACGACGGGTACGTCACCCTCGGGTCGGAAACCGGGTATTGCGTCCGTATCGACACGGACGAAAAGCACGGAGAGGTGCGGATCCACTTCTTCGGCAAGGTCAATCCGGGTGAATAATCACATCGGGCCCCCGCGGGATGCGGGGGCCCTTTGGAGTTACGTTCAGTTCTCGTCGTCCTTGTGCAGCTCATCAAACATCTGTTTCATGGTAGGGTTGCCACGCGTCAGACGCTTGATGGTCAGGTCGTCTGCCTTGCGGTTGGCAATCTGAAGGTTGTGGTCGGAGGACAGAAGGGCTTCCTTCGTCTTCTGCAGATGCTCGATGGTCTTGTCGATCTCCTCGATCGCCGTCTTGAATTTCTTGCCCGCCAGCTCGACGTTCCGTGCGAAATCAGCCTTGAAGGCGTTGACGGAATCCTCGAAATTCGTGATGTCGACGTTCTGGCTGCGGATCGTCTCCAACTCGCGGCGGGTCTCCAGCGAGGTCTGCGCCGCGTTCCGCAGGATGGTGATCAGCGGGATGAAGAACTGCGGGCGGATGACGTACATCTTGGGGTACCGGTGGGAGACGTCCACGATGCCCTGATTGTAGTACTCGTTGTCCGCCTCCAGCATGGAAACCAGCACGGCGTACTCACAGCCCTTTTCGGTTCGGTCCTTGTCAAGTTCTTTGAAGAAGTCCTCGTTCTTGTGCTTGGTCGCGGTCTCGTCCATCTCGTTTTTCATTTCAAACATGATCGAAATGTACTCGGTACCGTCTTCCGCCGCCTCCCGGAAGATGAAATCCCCCTTGCTGCCCGTCCGCGAGTCGTTGTCCTTCTCAAAGTAGGCGTTGCGGAATGCGGCGGCACGCATCTTCTCGAACTCGGTCAGGCAATGCTGCTCCAGCGACTCGCCGATCATCTTGGTGGACATACGGACCTTGAAATCCTTGTAATGGGCGATCTCCTCGTCCTTGCTCTTGAGCAGCTCGGCGTACAGCTCCGCCTGCTTGCGCTCGGCCAGCTCGTGCGCCTGCTCATCCAGCGCGATCTTGTTCCGCAGTTCTGCCGCTTCGGTCTCCGCTTCGTGCAGACGCTTGTCCGCCTCGGCACGCGCATCGGCCAGCGCGAGCTTCTTGTCGGCCTCGGCACCGTCCAGCCGCTGACGCAGCCCGGCCAGCTGTCTCTCCTGCTCGCGCAGCAGCTTTTCGGTGCGCTGCTGTTCCTCCGCCTCCAGCTTCCGGATCAGCAGCTGTTTCTCTTCCTCGAATCGTTCGCTCCGGTCGGCGATCTCTTTCTGGAACTCTCTGTCCCGCACCTGCTTCACGATAGCCGCGTACCCGGCCTCGTCAACGGTAAACACTTCCCCGCACTTGGGGCATTTGATTTCGGTAGTCATAACATTATTCCCTTTCTGTTATTCATGATTTTCAATCGGCTGCTCGACGATACGGAACAGCACAGACAAGGCCGCGTATCTTTTTGCGGTCATTTTGGTGTCGGCAGTGATGATCTCCGTGATGTCCGGATCTGTGATCCGGCAGGTGCAGCGCCATTTGGCGTTGCCCGTTTGTTCGTTGATTTCGTCTTTCTCGATGTTGTAGACCGGCTGCCCGATGATCCCCTTCTGCCACAGCTCCTGCAGCTGGTTGACGGCGCGCTCGGGATCCGGCGCACCCACAACGTCTCCCATGCGTCCGGACCATGAAATGATGTTGTCAAGCAGCACGCAAGCCTGTTCCGCCGCGTTGGAGGCGGCCTCCTTTTTGGTATGCCCGACACCGATAAACTCCGCGGAATCCCTCATCTGGGAGAACAGCGCCATTCCTTTCAGCGTGAGCGTACAGACGTACTGTTCGTTTTTCTGCAAATAGTCGTACTCCGGCTCGACCGTGACGGCCAGGGCCTGGACCATCTCCTGCAGCTTCCCGACGTAGTTTTCCCGGCTGAAGCCGTTATCCAGCTTTTCGGTCAGCCGGAGCATACGTTCCACCACGGTCGTAAGGGCTGTAAAATCCCAGCCGCAGTCCAGCGCAGCCGCGCCGAGGATCGCCTCGAACAGGTTTTCCCGGACGCTCTTTTGGGCGCTGACGTCGTCCGCGCCCTCCTGCACGCCTGTGATCAGATAGCCGGCAAGGCCCATTCGGTCGATCTCTTCGGCCAGCGTTTCCCCACGGACCAGCGCGATCTTGAGGTCTGTCATATCGCCCTCGGATTTGTCGGACCGGAAGGTATCGTACATCGGTCCCTCCCCTTTTTCCTCCAGCAGCTTATTGAGCCGGTCGAGGGTCAGCTCGGGCGGCAGTTCCCCGCTTCTTGTCTGACCGTACCGCATGACGAGCGTTTTCAGCACGACCATGTCCAGCACCTTGTCTCCGATGAATTCAAGAACCTCGTTGTCGTCGAACTTGCCGCCGGTCCCGGCAGTATACGACCTGTGGCAGAAGGCCTGCGCGAGCAGGTGGGGATTGCGGAAGGTGTACCCGATGATCTCCCCGATGCGTGCCGGGGCGTCCGATGAAAGGAACGGTGTGATCTTATCAAATCCGGGTGCGGGTACCGTGACCGTGGTCACTGTCGTTCTTGCGATGTTTTTTTCCATGAAAAAACCTCCTTCAGTAAATGATTTGTGATCATCACGCAAAGGAGGGTATGAAAAGTCCTCCCCTTCCGTACACCGGTCAAGGATCAACCCTGACCCGGATACAGAAACAACCTGCCGTACCGACAGATACCCAATACGGGCATCCTGCGGAGGACAGGGTGTGGGAGGAGTAATATATGCTCTGTGTTTTACGCTTGATTCCGGGCGTCCCGCCGGCAGGACATCCTGAAGCAAGCCCACTACACAATCCACTATTACCGATCTCACGCTCCGTGTGTTCCGATCACGCTATCATAATATCATACCTCCGCGCGTTTGTCAATAGGGGTTGCGGAATTTTTCAGAATTTTTTCGATCGGTAAGTATACCGGGCCGCTTCCGTTCTGCCGCAGCCCGGCAGGGATGCAAGGAGCCGCAGGCCCCTTGCATCCCTATAACGCGTTTCCCCCGCTCCGCGGGAGCAGGGGGGTCAGGGGGGTGAGGGTTGAATACATTGAGGGAGAAAGAAAACTGTAAAGACCGGGGAACTCGAAAAACTAAAAACAGAAACCGACCCCACGCCCACGTCGGCAGGGATCGGTTTCTATATCCATTCACAGGGATACGGTCACACGCAAATCAAGCGCGGGTAACCTTCCCGGAACGCAGGCAGCGGGAACAAACCGCCACGGTCTTCGGGGTACCGTCAACGATCGCTTTCACCTTGCGGATATTGGGCTTCCAGGTACGATTGGTCTTCCGGTTCGAGTGGGACACATTCTGCCCGTACACAACACCCTTACCGCAGATACTGCACTTTGCCATACTTGACACCTCCTTACTGTGGTTTCGGGCCTGTCAGGTTATGACACGCCTGCAATCATAAGACAACGTGAAGTATTATACCATATCTTTTTCAAAATTGCAATAGATTTTTCAAAAAAATTTTCATTTTTTTCATTAGCGGGAGCGTTGTCCCGCTGCCGTTTTACCGTGCTTTCCGTTCCCCGTTACTCCGCCAGCCCTTCCACGATGCCGAGGAGCAGGATGCCGCCGAAGACGAGCCCGACGCAGATATACTGCCGCCATGTCAGCTTCTCCCGCAGGAACAGCCGTGCGAGAACGACCGAACAGACGCAGTAGGAGGCGATCAGGGGCGCGGCGACCACGCCGTTGCCCGACATTGCCCACACGTAGGTCAGCTGGCCGGCCGTTTCAAACAGTGCGGCCAGACCGCGGCTGCCCTGTGCGCGCAGCGGCATCCTCTCCTTTTTGATCAGGCGCAGGAAGACGAACAGGATGAGGGCCGCGGCAAGGAAGGTCAGCTGATAGGATATATTCGCCACGTCCTCCAGCGTTTCCTCTGTCGAGAAGGCGCGCAGGGGGCTCGTGGACCAATCGTCAAGATAGTAGCCGTCGAGGAAGGTGCCGAGCGAGTCGATGACGCAGTACAGGACCGGCATCAGGAATGCCGCAAAGCCGATCTTGTATTTTTTGTCCGTCTCGCGCAAAAAATCGTCCTCCTTGCGCTTCTCGAACACGCCGAGCAGGACGACGCCGGCTGTGATCAGCACGACGGCGATCAGCGAAAGCACGTCCGGCAGCTCGCGCAGGACAAGGATGAGCAGGACGCAGGAAACGGCGCCCGACGCGTTCTGGATCGGTGACGACACCGACAGCTCCAGATACCGCAGCCCGAAATAGCCCACGACCATCGACAGGATGTACATCGCGGACACGGGAAAATACACGAGCAGCGCCCGCGGATCGTAATCGATGCCCTTGATGAGCAGGGTCGCAAACGCGGTCACGCCCATCACAAGACCGACCATGACGGAGGTTTTCAGGTGGCTGTACCGGTCGGTCTCGTCAGCCCCCTTTTTATAGAACAGATCGGCGGCTCCCCACGAAAGGAAGGTCGCCAACGCACATAACAGCCACATATCAGATACAGAAAATGGAAGGTGGTGATACGGGAACGAGGGGACTTCCTGCAGGAAGCCCCCTCGGCGTATCTACATACGGATCACTTACGCAGAGCGAGGACGTTCTTCTCGTAGTCCTCGATCTCGCCGAACCAGCAGGGGCAGGCGGGAACGTTGTTCCGCTCGCAGAACTCGGTCCAGACGTCGCCGACAGGCAGCAGCTTGTACTCCTCCTGCAGAGCGAGCAGCTTGGAGAAGTTGCCCTCATCCTGCAGCTTCTTGAGGTCCTCGTTGGGCAGCAGCAGGGCGTTCAGCAGAGCCTTCTGCACGTTGCGCATACCGATGACCAGTGCGCCGACGCGGTTGATGGAGGCGTCGAAGTAGTCGGTAGCGAGGAAGACGCGGTCGAGGGCGTCGTTGCGGACGACCTCCTTCATCATCTCGCGGGTCTCATCGTCGAAGGAGACCACGTGGTCGGAGTCCCAGCGGATGGGTCTCGTGATGTGCAGAGCGATCTTATCGTTGAAGACCAGCAGAGCGGGGATCTTATCGGAGACGACCTCGGTGGGATGATAGTGACCGTTGTCCATCAGAGGCGTGATGTGACGGGTAGCGGCATACTCAAGGCAGAACTCGGCGGAGCCGACGGTGTAAGCCTCGACGCCGATGCCGAAGACCTTGGACTCGACGGTGACGTACACGAGGGACTTGTCGTAGCCGCAGCCGATGATCTGGTCGATGGAGTCTGCGTAACGCATACGGGGACCCATACGGTCAGCGGGAACGTCCTTGAAGCCGTCGCCGGTCCAGATGTTCATGACGCAGGGGTAACCGGTCTCACGGGCGAAATACTCGGAGATGCGGATGCAGGCGATACCGTGCTTGATCCAGAACTTGCGGATCTCCTCATCGGGAGAGGACAGGGTCAGGCCGTTTGCCTTGGGGTGAGAGAAGAAGGTGGGGTTGAAGTCGAGGCCGCAGTTGTGCTTCTTGGCGAAGTCGACCCACTTCTGGAAGTGGCGGGGCTCGATGGTGTCGCGGTCGATGATCTCACCGGGCGCGGCGATGGCGTAGTTGGCATGGACGTTGATCTTGTGCGTGCCGGGGATCAGGGA
>JAKSPU010000052.1 GCA_024404505.1 Clostridia bacterium | reverse complement strand
GCTCCCTTCTCCCTGCTATCAAATAAAATATTCCCCCCGCCCGCCGGGCGGGGGGCAGGGGGGTGGGGGAAAAAGGTTTAGCTGAACCTCCGGCAATGCGGAAACGCCCGGCTTCCGGCGGCATAGCGCCGGTCTTCCTCTATTTTCTGACCTCTTTTTGAAAAACATATTGATTCTGTTTTTTAATTATGGTATAATATTGATAACTGTCATACCGCCGCCCGTCCGCGGGCGCGAAAGGGGGGATTTTGAGTGGATCCACAGGGACAATTCAAGCTCGTCAGCGACTTCAGACCGACGGGAGATCAGCCGGAGGCCATTGCGGGCCTGATCGACGGCCTCAACCGTGGCGAACGGATGCAGACGCTGCTCGGCGTCACCGGCTCCGGCAAGACCTTCACCATGGCCAACGTCATCGCCGGCGTCAACCGGCCGTGCCTGATCCTTGAGCCGAACAAAACGCTCGCGGCGCAGGTCTGCTCCGAGTTCCGTGCCTTCTTCCCGGACGCCGCCGTGGAATATTTCGTTTCCTACTACGACTACTACCAGCCGGAGGCCTACATCCCCGGCAAGGATATGTATATCGAGAAGGACGCCCTCATCAACGACGAGATCGACCGCCTGCGCCACGCCGCCACCTCGGCACTGTTCGAGCGGCGGGACGTCATCATCGTGGCGTCCGTGTCCTGCATCTACTCCCTCGGCGACCCGTCCGAGTACCGGGATCTCGTCATCCCGCTGCGTCCGGGCATGATCATGAGCCGGGAGGAGCTGATCAAAAAGCTCGTCTTCAACAGCTACACCCGCAACGACATGGCCCTTCAGCGTGACTGCTTCCGTGTCCGCGGCGACACGGTCGAGATCATCCCCGCCAATCAGAGCGAGACGGCGCTGCGCGTCGAGTTCTTCGACGACGAGATCGACCGCCTGTCCGAGATCAACATCGTGACCGGCGAGCTGATCCGCCTTTTGCACTACGCCGCCGTCTACCCCGCCACGCACTACGCCGTGTCCGACGAGAAGCGCGAGGCGGCGCTCGGTGAGATCGAACGTGAAATGAAGGAGCGGGTGAATTGGTTCCGGTCACAGGACAAGCTGATCGAAGCCCAGCGCATCGAGGAGCGTGTCCGCTACGATCTGGAGATGCTCCGCGAGGTCGGCTTCTGCTCCGGCGTCGAGAACTACTCCCGCGTGCTGTCGGGACGTGCGCCCGGCTCCACGCCCTACACGCTGCTCAACTACTTCCCCGACGACTATATCATGTTCATCGACGAGTCGCACGTCACCGTCCCGCAGGTGCGGGGCATGAGCGGCGGAGACACCGCCCGCAAGAAGAATCTCGTGGACTACGGCTTCCGCCTGCCGTCCGCCTACGACAACCGCCCGCTGTTCTTTGAGGAATTCGAGGACCGCATGAAGCAGGTCGTGTTCGTCAGCGCGACGCCCGGTGACTACGAGGAGGAACATTCCGACCGCACCGTCGAGCAGATCATCCGTCCGACCGGTCTTCTGGATCCGCAGGTATCCGTCCGTCCCGTGGAGGGGCAGGTCGACGACCTGCTCGGAGAGATCAGGGCGCGGACGGCGCGCGGTGAGCGCGTGCTGGTCACGACGCTGACCAAGAAAATGGCCGAGGACCTCACCGATTACCTCGACGGCATGGGGATCAAGGTACGCTACATCCACTTCAACGTGGAAACGATCGAGCGTATGCAGCTGATCCGCGACCTGCGCCTCGGCGTGTTCGACGTGCTGGTCGGCATCAACCTTTTGCGCGAGGGCCTTGACATCCCCGAGGTATCGCTCGTTGCCATCCTCGACGCGGACAAAGAGGGCTTCCTGCGTTCGGAGCGGTCGCTGATCCAGACCATCGGCCGCGCGGCGCGCAACGAGAACGGCACGGTCATCATGTACGCCGACAGCGTGACCGGCTCCATGGAGGCGGCCATCACCGAGACCAACCGCCGCCGCGCCATTCAGGACGCTTTCAACAAGGCGCACGGCATCATCCCGCACACGGTCATCAAGGACGTCCGCGACGTCATCGAGATCGGCATCAAGGACGATGACGACGGCACTGTCGCCGCGCGGAAGCGCCGCGCCCGCGACGAGGCCAAGGAGGCAGCGGCCGGCACCGCGCCCGTCCCGACCAAGAAAAAGCTCACCGCCGCGCAGAAGCAGAAGCTCATCGACAGCATGACGGCCGAGATGAAGGCGGCCGCCAGAAATCTGGAGTTCGAGAAGGCAGCCTATATCCGCGACGAGATCGCACGACTCAAAAACGAAAAATAAACGAACGTAAACGTATAAGGAGAAAATACCATGATACACGCACTTATTCCCACCTCGGGCAATTTCTACAAGGCCAATCTGCACACTCACAGCACGATCTCCGACGGCGTCAATACCGTCGAACAGATCAAGGAGCTGTACATGAGCCGCGGCTACTCCGTGGTCGCGTTCACCGATCACGACGTCATGCTCGACCACTCCGACCTGAACGAGGATGAAAAGTTCCTCGCGCTGACCTCCTACGAGGTCGAGACCAATAAGGACGGCTGCGGTCTGACGTGGCCGGAGATGCCCTGCTACCACCTGAACTTCTACGCCAAAAACCCGCACGAAACGTACTATCCCTGCGCCAATCCCCGCTACGCGTGCATCGGCAACGCCCGTCAGCACGTGCAGGATTACTATCAGGGCGACTATTGGCGCCGCTACTCCGTCGAAGGTCAGAACGAGATGATCGCCGAGGCGCAGGCGCACGGCTTCCTCGTCAGCTACAACCACGCCGCGTGGTCTCTGCAGCACTATCCTGATTACGTGGGCCTCGACAACGTGACGGCGGTCGAGGTGTTCAACACCGGCTGCTACCACAGCGGCTACGCGATGGACGGCAACGAGCACGTGCTGGATGATTTCCTGTATCAGGGCAAGCGCGTGTATCCCGTCGCGGGCGACGACTCTCACGGCCCCGAGGACAGCTGCTTCGGATGGGTGCGCTTCAAGGCGCCGTCTCTCACCTACGACAACATCATGGCCGCCTATGAGAAGGGCGATTTCTACGCCTCGTGGGGCCCCGACATCACGTCCCTCGTGCTTGACGGCACCGTGCTGAAGATGGACTGCGAGAACACCGTCCGCGTCTTCCTCGTCACCGAAGGCCGCCGCTCCGACTTCCGTGAGGCGCCCGCAGGCGAGGAGCTGCACAGCTGCGCGTTCGACCTTTCCGACTGGCTGCGTCAGGCGCGCGCGCTCGGCATCACCGATAAGGCGTACTTCCGCCTGACGCTGATGGACGCGTCCGGCAGCAAGGCCGTGACCCGCGGCTACTTCGCCGACGAGCTGGAAGACGTCGAGGTCTGACGGAGACGGGCCATGAGCAGAAGCAGACAAACGAAAACCCACGTCGACCATAAGGCAGCCCGTGCGCGCGCCGAAAAGGAGCAGCAGAAGCAGCATCGCCGGAACGCGAAAAGCGTCGTCCGCATCCGGCTGATCAGCTGGCTGTACGTGGTGCTGACCGCGCTGATCATCCTCGCGGGCGTGACGGTCATGATCGTGTTCGAGAAGCTCGGCTGGTTTGAGGGCTTCCTCGGTGCGGTGCTGTCCGTGCTGATCGCAGGTTTCACGGTCATGTGCATCTTTGACGAGGCGCTCCTCCTGACCGCCTCGGTCACCGTCGCGGACGGGCAGGTCACCGCCGGCAAGAACGAAAAGGGCGAGCTGATGGTCTTCCATGCCGAGAATATCGCCCGCATCGAGCTGCGGGACAAGAGCGGCGAGGTCATCCCGGAAACGAAGAAACGATATAAGGCGTCCGTCACCTTCGTCATGATCAGCGGACGGGTCAATCAGCGGCCGGTCGGTATCGTCAGCCAGAGCAAGCTGGACCGGCTCCGCGAAGCGTGCCGGACGTCCAAGGCCCCGGAGCCCGCCGAAAATAAGTAAAAATACGTAAAAATACGTAAAAGGAATACACGAAATGCAATCTTCCATCATCATAAAGGGCGCCCGCGTCCATAATCTCAAGAATATCGACGTCACCATCCCCCGCGACAGGCTGGTCGTCATGACCGGCCTGTCCGGCTCCGGCAAGTCCTCGCTGGCGTTCGATACCGTCTATGCCGAGGGTCACCGCCGCTTCGTGGAATCGCTGTCGTCCTACGCCCGTATGTTCCTCGGGCAGATGGACAAGCCGGACGTCGATCTCATCGAGGGCCTGTCCCCGGCCATTTCCATCGACCAGAAAACGACCTCCCGCAACCCGCGTTCCACCGTCGGCACGGTCACGGAGATCTACGACTACCTGCGTCTTCTGTACGCGCGCGTCGGCATCCCTCACTGCCCGATCTGCGGGCGGGAGATCCGGCAGCAGTCCGTAGACCAGATCATCGAGCGCATCCGGACGCTGCCGGAGGGCACGCGCTTCCTGATCCTCTCCCCCGTCGTCCGCGACCAGAAGGGTATGCACGAGAAGGTGCTGGCGGACGCGAAAAAGAAGGGATACGTCCGCGTCCGCGTGGACGGCAGTATGTACGACCTGTCCGAGAACATCACGCTGGACAAGAACAAAAAGCATAAGATCGAGATCGTGGTGGATCGCCTCGTCATGAAGGACGGCATCCGTTCCCGCCTGTCCGATTCTGTCGAGGCGGCGCTGGCTGCCGCGGACGGACGCCTGCTGGTCGTGACCGTCCCGCGCGGCGATGAGCCGGAACAGGAAATGTCCTTCTCGCAGACCTACGCCTGCGAGGAGCACGGCATCTCCTTCGGCGAGCTGGAGCCGCGCATCTTCTCCTTCAACAATCCCGCCGGTGCCTGCCCCAAGTGCGCCGGTCTCGGCGATATGCAGCGCGTGGCGGTCGGACGCCTCGTGCCGCACCCGGAGATGTCGCTCCGGCAGGGCGCCATTCAGGTCAACGGCTTCAAAACGCTGGACGAGGAGAGCTGGAACGGCCCGCTGTTCGAGGCCGTCGGCAAGAAGTTCGGCTTCCGTATGGATCAGCCGCTCAACACCTACTCCAAGGAGGCGCTGAACGCGCTGTACTACGGCACCGGCGACGTCACCTACGACATCACCCGCTACTTCGGCGGCGAAGCGCACAAGCAGGTGACCAGATTCGAGGGCGTGGTCGGCATCATCGAGCAGCGCATGGCGCAGGGACAGAACAACGACTACTACGAGCAGTTCGTCGAGGAGGCTTCCTGCCCCGAGTGTCACGGCAAGCGGCTGTGTCCCACCTCGCTGGCCGTCACGGTCGGCGGGCTCAATATCCATGAATTCTGCAGCCTCTCCGTCAGGGACGCGCTGGACTTCGTCAACGGTCTGACGCTGGAGGGCAGCGAGGCTGTCATCGCCAAGGACGTGCTGAAGGAGATCCGCGCCCGCCTGAACTTTCTCGTATCCGTCGGGCTCGACTACCTCACGCTGTCCCGTAAGGCAGGGACGCTGTCCGGCGGTGAAGCGCAGCGCATCCGGCTGGCAACGCAGATCGGCTCCGCGCTGGTCGGCGTGCTGTACGTGCTGGACGAGCCGTCCATCGGCCTGCATCAGCGCGACAACGGCAAGCTGATCGCCACGCTGAAAAAGCTGCGCGACCTCGGCAATACCGTCATCGTCGTCGAGCACGACGAGGAAACGATGCGCGAGGCGGACTATATCATCGACGTCGGCCCCGGCGCGGGCATCCACGGCGGACATATCGTTGCCGCCGGCACCCCCGAGGAGATCGCGCAGGACCCCGACTCGATCACCGGCGCGTACCTGTCCGGGCGCAAGTCCATCGACGTCCCCGCGTCCCGCCGCCCCGGAAACGGACACAAGCTGTCCGTCATCGGCGCCGCCGAGCATAATCTCAAGCACATCGACGTCGACATCCCGCTCGGCTGCTTCGTCTGCGTGACGGGCGTGTCCGGCTCGGGCAAGTCGTCGCTTGTCAACGGCATCCTGTACCCGGTGCTGGCAGCCGAGCTGAACCGCGCCACGACCTACCCCGGCGCGCACGAGCGGGTGGAGGGACTCAAGTATCTCGACAAGGTCATCGCCATCGACCAGAGTCCCATCGGGCGTATGCCCAGCTCCAACCCGGCGACCTATACGGGTCTGTTCAACGATATCCGCGACCTGTTTGCCAAGACGCCCGACGCCAAGGCGCGCGGCTACGGGCCGGGCCGCTTCTCCTTCAACGTCCGCGGCGGCCGCTGCGAGGCGTGCGAGGGTGACGGTGTCCGCAAGATCGAGATGCACTTTTTGCCCGACGTGTACGTCACCTGCGACGTCTGCCACGGCAAGCGCTACAACCGCGACACGCTGGAATGCAAATACAAGGACAAGTCGATCGCCGACGTGCTGGACATGACCGTGGAGGAGGGTCTGACCTTCTTCGAGGGTCTGCCGAAGATATACCGCAAACTGCGGACGCTGTACGACGTCGGCCTTGGCTATATCAAGATCGGACAGCCCGCGCCGACGCTGTCCGGCGGTGAGGCACAGCGCGTCAAGCTGGCGACCGAGCTGGCCCGGCGCGGCACCGGCAAGACCTGCTATATCCTCGACGAGCCGACCACGGGACTTCACAGCGACGACGTCGCGCGTCTCCTTGAGGTGCTGCAGCGCATCACGGACGCGGGCAACACGGTGCTCGTCATCGAGCATAATCTCGACGTCATCAAGTCCGCCGACTATATCATCGACCTCGGCCCCGAGGGCGGCGACGCGGGCGGCACCATCGTGGCGACCGGCACGCCGGAGGAGGTCGCGGGACATCCGACGTCCTATACCGGCGAATTCCTGCGGAAAATGCTGTAACGGGAGGCTGCCATGAAAACCCAAACGTACCGTCTTATCGACCTCGTTTTCAACCTCGTCATCCTCGTCTCCACCGCGTGGGCGGTCGGATACTACTTCTTCTCCGGTCCCGACGTTCTCGGCAGCACGGGGACGACCTGCTTCCGCTACTTCACGACGGACTCCAACGTCCTGATGGCGGCGGTCTCCGCCGTCGTGTGTGTCATCCGCGTCCTGCAGCTGAAGGACTCCGGCCGGAAGATGCCGCTGTGGGTCACGATCCTGCGCCTGACCGGCACCGTGGCCGTTGCGGTCACGCTGCTGACCGTCGTGTTCTTCCTCGTGCCTGTCTCCTGCATGAGCTCCGGGATCGGGTCTGTGCCGTTCTACTTTGCGGACAACATTTTCGTCCTGCATCTGTCGACGCCGGTGCTGGCGATCGTGTCGCTGCTGTTCTTTGACCGCGAGGGGACGATCACCCGCCGCGGCCTGCTGTGGGCGCTGCTCCCGACGGTCGTGTACTCGGTCGTATACGCCGTTCTCGTCGTTTTCGTCAAGGTGTGGTACGACTGGTACGGCTTCACCTTCGGCGGCAAGTACTATCTCGCTCCCGTGTCGATGATCGCCATGTACGCGCTGACGTACGGGATCGCGGCCGTGCTCCGCAAATGCCGCCGGACGGCGACACACGAATAAACGCAGGCGCTTTTCTCACCAAACACCTTGACAATCCCGCGGATATCGTGTACAATGTAATCAACAATGAAATTTCAAGGAGGTATTTCCTTATGAATCAGTTTCCGATCGGTGTCATGCTCGAATCCTTCCGCCTGCCCACGGAAGAGGCGCTGAAGAAGGCCGCCTCCATGGGCGTGCAGGGCATCCAGATGTACTGCACCAACGGCGAACACGCCCCCGAGAATATGACCGGCGGCAAGCGGCGCGAGCTGCTTGACATGGTCAAGTCCCTCGGTCTGCGCTTCTCCGCGATCTGCGGCGACCTCGGACACGGCTTCGGCAACGCCGAGCTGAATCCCATGCTGGTGGAGAAGTCCAAGCGCATCCTCGACCTGTCCAACGAGCTGGAGGCCGGCATCGTCACGACCCATATCGGCGTCGTCCCGACCGATCCCGCCCACGAGCGCTACCACGTCATGCAGGAGGCCTGCGGTCAGCTGGCCGAGTACGCCGACTCCATCGGCGCGCATTTCGCCGTGGAGACCGGTCCCGAGACGTCTGCCGTCCTCAAGGGCTTCCTTGATTCCCTCGGCGGCTCCCGCGGTCTCGGCGTCAACCTCGACCCCGCCAACCTCGTCATGGTCACGGGCGACGATCCCGTCGGCGCTGTCCACAATCTGAAGAACTATATCGTCCACACGCACGCCAAGGACGGCGTGATGCTGCACAGAGGCGTGCCGGAGTACATCTACGGCGTCGTGCATCCCGTCCCGCAGGAATTCCAGGGCATCCAGTACTTTGCCGAGGTGCCGCTCGGACAGGGCTCCGTCCACTTCGACACCTACCTCAAGGCGCTGGACGACATCGGCTACAAGGGCTTCCTGACCATCGAGCGCGAGGTCGGTGCCGATCCCTCTGCCGACATCCAGCTGGCAATCGACCACCTCAAGGCCAACATGAAGTAAACGAAAGGACGTACCGACATGAAGATTTCCGTCAGCTCCTACTCCTTCCAGCAGGCGATCAACGCGGGAAAAATGTCCCACTTCGACACGATCGCCAAGGCCCACGAGATGGGCTTCGAGGCCATTGAGTTCACCGACCTGCCGATGCCCACCTACGAGGAGCAGCTCGCCTACGCGCATAAGCTGCGTGCCGAGGCAGACAAGTACGGCATGGTCATCAACTGCTACGCGATCGGCGCGGTCTTCTTCCGCGGCTCCGAGGAGGCGGACAAGGCCGAGATCGAGCGCGTCAAGAAGCAGGTCGACATCGCTGCCGTCATGGGCTGCTCCGTGATGCGTCACGACGCCGTGTACGGCGTCGGCAAGACGGGTGCCTCCCGCAGCTTCGGCCTGATGCTGTCCACCATCGCCGCCAACATCCGCGAGGTCACCGAGTACGCCGCGGCCAAGGGTGTGAAGACCTGTGTGGAGAACCACGGCTACCTCGCGCAGGACTCCTACCGCGTCGAGCAGCTGTTCAACGCCGTCGCACACGACAACTTCGGTCTGCTGGTCGACGTCGGCAACTTCGTCTGCGCCGACGAGGACAACGAGACCGCCGTCTCCCGCGTGGCTCCCTACGCGGTCCACGTCCACGCGAAGGATATGTATAAGTCCACCGAGCCGCTGCCCGGCTACGGTCAGACCCGCGCCTGCAACTACTTCAAGGGCGCCATCATCGGTGAGGGCGACGTCAACGTCGAGAAGTGCCTCAAGATCCTGCACCGCGCCGGCTATGACGGCTTCTGCTCCATCGAGTTCGAGGGCTCCGAGGAGTGCATCTACGCCATCTCGACCGGCCTCCGCAACCTCAAGGGCATGATCGAAAGGCTGTAAGAGGACGAGGGGAATGCGTTTGCGGGGCTCTGCCCCGGACCCCCGAGGATGCGCTTGCGGGGCTCTGCCCCGGACCCCGGCAGGGCTCTGCCCTGCACCCGCTTAAGCCCTTCTTGAAAGAAGGGCTTAAGAATCCCAAGAACTTTATGGGCAATGAATAAACAGAAGTTCGGTTTACGCCGAACAAGAAAGGTGGGTGCCGTCATGGGCACCCACCTTTTTGATATCACTGCGTCCCTCTGATCCCGCAGGATGAGAGTGTATAAATAGTTTGGCGCAAACTCAACCTTGGGAGATCATGTATTCTGTATGCTCTTGGGCTGATCGTTATGCTTGACCTCGTCCTGCTTCGACAGAGTCGCGGTTTTCTTTTTATCGGTCGATTCCGGCACCGGATCGTTCTGATGGGCAGCCTTTTTCACCATGTCGGCGACGTCCATGCTGCGTTCGCCGTTGTAATCGGCCTTGAACGACTCATAGAGGGACTGCATATAGGATACTCCGTCAACGGGATTTGCTTTGCTCAGGTTGAGCAGGTATTCCCGCGTAGCCGGGTCCGCTTCGGCAACGGCGGTGATTTTGGAGGTGAACTCCTGATACACGGTCTTGTCCTCGCCGAGCAGGTCCTCGGCGGGTGCGCCCTCGCCGAGCATATCTTCAACGCCTTGATACCCGAGTGCGGCGGGCGTCAACGAGGCCTTGAGGTGCTTCAGCTGCATCTCCCGGACCGTCTGGGCTCTCTTCTTTGCCGCCATTTCCGCTTCCTTGGCCTTGTGTATCTCCTCCAGCTGCTCGGGGGTCTTGCCCGTTTGGGTGACCTGATGGGCCACGAAGGCCTCCTTGATCCCTCCCAGCTTGGCAGGATCGGTCAGCTCGGCGTACTGATCCCGGGTCCCGGTGATCCGTGCCTGCTTCTTCTCGTATTCCTCATATTTGACGCAGCTGTCCAAACGCCAATCCTTGCCGAACAGCTTACCGATGCCGCCCAGCAGACTGCTCAGGCCCTTCGTCAGAGGGTTCGGTTCGGGAACGGGCTTCATCATCGCGAGATCGTCCTTACCGAGATTTTGGATCTGTTCCCCGGTCGCGGCATATCCGAACTTAGTGAGCGGCTGGACCAGGACAGGCTCGGCCGCGGGATCGTCCTTCGGAACGACGTACACGGGCTCACCCTTGACACCGAGCGTGGTCCACGCCTCGGAACTCAGGGACGACATGATATTTCCATCCTTATCCCGCAGGAGCATCTCCGCCTCGGGACCGACGCCGAAGTGCTCGCGCGCATCGCGCATATAGTTCGTACGGCACATATTGACGGTCAGTCTGCCCACATAAGCGATGATCTTATTTTCGGCCTGTTCTATCGCATGGTTGGCCTCGTAATCCTCGAATTCTGCCGGGGAATGCTTCAGCAATTCATCGAAATCAACGATCCCGGCCAAGGGGCTGCTCAAAAAGTCCATACGGGCGGAAAGCGCCGAATACATACCGATCAGTGTCTTGGCAGCGTGCATCATTTCATTTTGCTTCTGAGGATCAGTGTAGTAATCTTTACAGATAACCTCCATCTCTCCGGCGAGGGCAAGCTCCTTGCTGAATTCGGGCCATTTTTTGATCAGCTCCTCATCGGTCAGCTCTTTGCAGAGTTCCTTTCCCACCGTGCGCACCTTGTTTTCAAAATGCGTCATGGCTGTTTTGTTGATCACTTGGAACTTCTTATCGATTTGTTTCTTGATTTCCGGATCCTTGGTCTGATCATACTGATCCAGCATTTCGGTTATCTGCAGGATGTCCTCGGCAGCCTCCGGACAAGTTATTTCAGCGTATTTGAAGAGAGCCTGTCCCTGACGACTGGTACCCAGCATAGTCAGCCTTTTGTTAGTATCGGAAGGGACAGTTAACCATGCGCCCTCGTGGATCGCTTTGAGGACATCGGCCCTTCTTTCTTCCCGCTGCAGCATTTCTTCGGGTGTGCTGTGATTCTGATAGGTGGGCATGGATTCCCGGATCCGCTCGGCCATCACATCCTCGTCCAAATCGTCGGAAAACATACCTTCCGCTGATTGATTGAACTGATTCCGCACATTGCTGAACCATTCTTCCTTATAGGCCTCGTAGGTGGCATACTTGGCTTCTTCTGCCTCGGTATGAGTCCCTGTCAATATAAAACGGATATAGCCGTTCTCCTTTAATATCTTGAGTCTTTCCTTATCATTGGCAACTGCTGTGGCAACAAAATCTCCATACGGCATGATAAATTTCCTTTCTCACAAATAATTTTTGAAGTGTAACGACGTTCATCGGGCAACGGTCATCCGACCCTCCGTACTGAATACCCGAAACCGGCCGGATATATTACAGGCTTTCCTTTTTATTTTTTATTTTTTCAATTCCATCGTTCTACGGAAGGCGGCGGTCACCGCCTCCATGGCGGCGGCGCGGAAGCCGGCCCTCTCCAGCGCGGCGACGCCCTCGATGGTCGTGCCGCCGGGGCTGCACACGGCGTCCTTCACCTCGCCGGGGTGCTGTCCCGTGACCTCCGCAAGCACGGCAGTGCCGCGCACGGTCTCCTCGGCGTACAGCAGCGCCTTGTCGCGGGGCAGCCCGCAGCGGACGCCGCCGTCGGCGAGCGCCTCGATGAACATGGCGGCAAACGCGGGTCCGCACCCGGACACGCAGGAGGCGGCGTCGATCAGCCGCTCGGGGATCCTGTCGAGCGTGCCGGCGCCGGCCAGCACCTCGCAGAACAGGGCGATATCCGCTTCGTCGGCCTCGCTGCCGACGCAGTACGGGATCATGCCCGCCCCGACCGCGGCGGGCGTGTTGGGCATGATGCGGATGACAGCCGCGGACGCGCCGCTTTCCCGCGCAAACATAGTCTCCACGGCACCGACGCTGACGCCGGCGGCCATGCTGATAAAGCAGACGTGGGTGTTCCGCCGGCTGATCGCGGGCTTCAGCTCGTCCGCAAGAGCCGGGAGCATCTGCGGCTTGACGCCGAGAAAGACCATATCGCAGGTCAGGATGATCTCGTCACTGCCGATGATATGCGCGTTCGCTCCGATCTGCTGCCGGAGCGCCTCCGCCTTGACGGGGGAATGATTGGACAGATATACCTCGTGTTTTGTCCTGCCGACGGCCAGCGCAAGCGCGCCGCCCATATGGCCGGTCCCGATGAATCCGATCTTGCTCATGACGATGCCTCCTTTACCGGACTTGTCCGTTTCCGGTGACGATGTATTTATAGGTGGTCAGTTCGGGCAGACCGAGCGGGCCGCGGGCGTGCAGCTTCTGCGTGGAGATGCCCATCTCGCAGCCGAAGCCGAATTCACCGCCGTCCGTGAAACGGGTGGAAGCGTTGACGTACACCGCCGCGCAGTCCACCCCGTTGATGAAGGTCCCGGCGGCTGCGGGGTCGGCGGTCACGATGGCCTCGCTGTGCATGGTCGAATGGGCGCGGATGTGCGCGACAGCCTCGTCCACGCTGTCCACGACCCTGACGGCGAGGATGTAGTCGAGGAACTCCGTGTCAAAGTCGTCGGGGCCTGCGGGCGTGCCGCCGATCAGGGCAAAGGCACGCTCGTCGCAGCGCAGCTCGACCGGCGTCTTTCCGGCGGCCAGCCTGTCGTCGATCAGCCGGGCGCGAAGACGCGGCAGGAACGCGGCGGCGGCATCCCGATGCACGAGCAGCACCTCCTCGGCGTTGCACACCGACGGACGGCTGGTCTTGGCGTTGTTGACGATGTCCAGCGCCATGTCAAGATCGGCGGCGGCGTCCACGTAGACGTGGCAGATGCCGGTGCCGGTCTGGATGCAGGGGACGGTCGCGTTCTCCACGCAGGAACGGATCAGCCCGGCTCCGCCGCGGGGGATCAGCAGATCGATGTAACCGTCGGCCTTCATCAGCTCCATGGCGCTCGCGCGCGTCGTGTCCTCGATCAGATTGACGGCGTCCTCCGGCAGCCCGGCGGTGCGGAGTCCGGCGCGGATGGCCTCAACGATGGCGTAAGCCGAGGCGAACGCCTCCTTCCCTGCCCGCAGGACCGCGACGTTCCCGCTCTTGAGTGCCAGCGCGGCCGCGTCGGAGGTGACGTTGGGGCGGCTCTCGTAGATGATGGCGACCACGCCGAGGCTGACGGACACCTTGCGGATATGGAGCCCGTTGGGGCGGTCGGTCTCGTACAGCACGCGTCCGAGCGGAGACGGCAGGGCGGCGACGCTGCGGACGCCGGCGGCCATATCCGCGATGCGGGCGGCGGTCAGGCGCAGGCGGTCGATCATCGTCGGGGCGATATGCCCCTCGGCACGGGCGACGTCGTCGGCATTGGCGGCGAGGATGACCGCGGACCGTGCTTCCAGCTCATCGGCCACGCACAGCAGCGCCCGGTCAAGCTGCTCCGCCGGGACGGCGGCCAGCGCGGGCACGGCAGCCTTGGCCTGCTTCAGGATGGTTTGTGTCAGTTTCATGTTCATGCCTCCCGGGACGCGATGAATCGGGTGCCGATATCTTTGCCGTCCAGAATGTCATACAGCTTTTCGGGGTATGCGCCGTTGGAGATGACCATATCGCAGCCGGCTCCGGTGGCGATCTTCGCGGCGCGGAGCTTGGTCTGCATCCCGCCGGTGCCGAGCGACGAGCCCTTCCCGCCGCCGAGCGCCATGATGCTGTCGTCGAGCTTTTCGACGCGGGAGATCAGCTTGGCGTCGGGGTCCTTGCGCGGGTCGGCGGTAAACAGACCGTCGATGTCGGACAGCAGCACCAGAAGGTCTGCCCTGACGCTGACGGCGACGATGGCGGCCAGCGTGTCGTTGTCGCCGATCTCGATCTCCTCGGTGGCGACGGTGTCGTTCTCGTTGATGACGGGCAGGACGCGCAGAGCCAGCAGGCGCTGCATGGTGTTCTCGAAGTTGCGGTGTCTGTCCTCGTGGCGCAGGTCGTCCGCGGTCAGGAGGATCTGCGCGACGGTATGGTTATATTCGGAAAACAGCTTGTCGTAGGTATACATCAGCTCACACTGACCGACCGCGGCGGCGGCCTGCTTGCCGGCCGTATCCGACGGCCGTGAGCCGAGATTCAGCTTGCCGACACCCATGCCGATAGCGCCGGACGAGACCAGAATGATCTCGTGTCCCGCGTTCTTGAGGTCGGAGAGGATGCGGCAGAGCGCCTCCATGCGGCGGATGTTCAGGTTGCCCGTCGGGTGGGCAAGGGTGGATGTCCCGACTTTGATGACAGCTTTCATGCGGGTGCCTCCGTTGTAACGATCAGAAATCGTGTTTCGTTGCCTTATTTTATCACAATCCCGCCGGTTTGGCAAGAGGAAAACGGAAAAATCCGAAGTTTATGGAGAAGCGGACGGAGCTCTGCCGCGGTGTCCGGAATGACCTGACCGTTCCTTTCCGGCTATTGACATTTTCTTCCCGCTATGCTATAATCATATTCAGCCGCCCGGCGTGCCGGGCAGACGGCGATCCCCCTATAAATACACGCAAAAAAGGAGAATAACATGAAACTCATTCGTGTGCAGGCCTTTATTCTCGCGTTGACTCTCTGCTTCACCGGGCTGCTTCTGCCCGCTTCCGCCGACGAAGGGCTGGTCGTCCTTATGGACGAGAACTTCGACGACTACGAAGCCGGTGTGGAGGGCTCCGCCACGAAGCTCGCGGACAAATTCGTGACCGACGCGAACTCCATCGGGGACGGCTACGTCCGTATCGAGGAGGACAGCACCGGCAACCTCTACCTGATGTCCCACGTGTTCACGCAGGTCTACCTGCGCGAGCCGGTCAAGGGCGCGTACGTCTTCTCGGCATCCTCCTCCGAGATGCAGGGCGCACATCAGGCCGGTTTGTTCATCCGCGCCCCGCAGGGAGCGGCTGCCTACTACGAGGGCGACGGCGGTGACCCCGACCGCGGCACCTCCTGCGGTATGTCCGGCCTGTGGATCTACGGCTACCAGAATACCATCGAGGTCAACGTCAAGGCCTTCAACAGCAAAATGCCCAACAAGCTCATCGACAACACCGTCTCCTTCCCCATGCCGGAGGGCTCCTCCTGCAGCGGCGAAACGTACTGCACCTTCCGTTTTGAGGATAACGGTGAGTCCGTCGCCATGTACGCGGACGACGTGCTGTTCTGCACCGCCGTGTTCTCCGTCGGCGAGTCCACCACCAAAGCCCGCGCGGCAGGCGTTTCCGTCAAGTGCTTCAAGACCGTCACGCTGCTCGACGCGGACGGCGCCGAGGTGCTGAGCGTCACCGATACCCTCGTCTCCATGGAGGAGTCGATCGTCGGCTGGGCGACCCGCGTTGCCAACATGAAGGTGGATAATGTCCTTCTGGAGTCCGTGCCCGTCGGAGGCGACACCGAAGCCCCCACCGAAGCGCCTACCGAGGCTCCGTTTGAGCCGGTGGAGCCTTCCGAGGCCGACCGGCTGGACGCCGCCTTCCCCGTCGTTCACAAAAACCGCGCCTACCCGTGGCTCGGGACCGCATCCGAGACCTTCACCTTTGATTTCACCGATACCGACCTTACCTTCTACTCCAAGAATCCGGCTCTCTCCACCGCGTCGCTCCGCACCGGCATGGCGTTTGACGGCAGCGTGCTGGCGTGCGTGACCGGCAAGACCTTCTCCTTCGGCTCCGGTGTGTTCCTCGGTGACGACTACGGTCTGACCGGCGGCACCGCTTCCTTCAAGCTGGATCTGCTCGGCGGCTCGCTGTCCGTCGGCACCCGTCTGGAGAAGGCAGCCGCGGACGCCGCCCGCAAGGGCCTCTGGTTCAGGATCACCGGCGACAGCGTGACGGTAACGGAGCCCCTGAGCGGCTTCAAGGCCGTCGTCGGTCTGGTCCCGCCGAAGGGTCCCGGCGTCTACACGCTGGTCGATGACGTCGACAACGTGACGCTGAAGCTCGACGGTAAGGACATCGTCAGCGTCCAGTACCTGAACGTCCACGGCGACCTGCTCGTCCGTGACGCGGACGGCAAGCCGATCGCTTACGCGCAGAACACCGGCCTCAATCCCGCCGGGTACGTCACGCTGTGGGCCGACAAACTGGAAGGGTATATCGACGACTTCAGCTTTGAGCACGTCACCGTGACCGACAACACCGTGCTGTCCGGCGATCACGCTCTCGATTACAGCACGTGGGTCGCCACCGACGACAGGTCCCGCACCACACCCACGGTCGACGGCCCGACCGTCAGATCCGACAAGCAGGTCGGTCTGTTCTACTTCGTGTCCCACGGCGGCGGCAACACCAGTGAGATGCCGCTTGACATCACGACCCTTTACAACAAGCTGGGGCAGGAGGCCTTCATCGAGTATCTGTCCGACGAGACTGTCAACGGCGGCTTTGACTGGGCTGAGCCCTACTTCGGGTACTATCAGGCGATCGACAAGTGGGTCCTCCGCAAGCACGCCATGATGTTGGAGGCGGCCGGGGTGGACTTCATCTTCCTCGACAACACCAACGGTGCGACGTACAACGAGGCGGAGCTGGCTCTGTTCGACACGTGGCTCGAGATGCGGAAGGAGGGGCTTGACACCCCGCAGATCTGCGTCTTCGGCGGCAGCAGCAGCGAAGCGGTGCTGGGCAACGTCCGCGGCACGATCTACTCCGACGAGAACTGGGACAAGTATTACGAGCTGTTCTACCTGTACGAGGGCAAGCCGCTTTACCTCGGCGACGAAAACACCTTCGGCGTCCATCTGGAGTGGGCGAAGGAGCACTTCACCATCCGCAACTGCTGGGCATGGCAGGACGCCGACAACACGTGGAGCTGGCTGCAGGAGTACAAGATCTCCCCGGACGGTACCGAGGTGCAGTACGTCAACGGCGGTCCCGGCCGTGACGCGAACGGCAGATTTGAGGCGCTCGCGCTGTGCGTCGGTCACCATCCGACCACCAACAAGGGCCGCTCGTACGTGAACACCGTCTTCCCCGAGGTCAACAACGACTTCGGCTTCTCCCTCGACTCTGGCGCGGGCGCAGGCTTTGCCGGTCAGTGGGAGGCCATCAGGATCCTCGATCCCACCGTCATGCTCATCACGGGCTGGAACGAGTGGGGCGCAGGTCTCAACCACGGCAAGGAGAGTGACACCTTCGCCGGTATGCGTCTGAAGACGCCCTTCTACATGGTCGACGCCTTCAACACCGAATACTCCCGCGATGCCGAGCCGATGCGTCTGCGTCAGGGCGAGCTGCAGGGCTTCGGTGACAACTACTACTACCAGATGGTGTCCATCATCCGCGAGTTCAAGGGCATGGGTGCGGTCTCGAAAGCCGAGGGTCAGCAGACCGTGGACATCCGCAAGGCGGAGGAATGGGCAAACGTCGGTCCCGTTTACACGGACAGCGTCGGTGACACGGCCTACCGTCACAGCGACGGAGCCAGCGTATACACCGTCTACGTCAACAACACGGGCCGCAACGACTTCGACACCGCCAAGGTGAGTCAGGATCGGGATTACCTGTACTTCACCGTTTCCTGCGTCAACGACATCGTCCGCGATGATACCGCCGGTGCCTCCAATTGGATGAATCTGTTCATCAATCTCGACGGCGATCCCGCCACGGGCTGGGAGGGCTTCGACTTCGTCATCAACCGCGCGCACGACGCGCACTACGTCTCCATCGAGTCCCTGTCGAACGGCTGGGACGGCGTGCCCGTCGGTCAGGCCCTGTACACCGTGAGCGGCAAGGTCATGACGATCCGCGTTTCCAAGGCCGCGCTGGGTGTTTCCGGTGAGCAGTCCGGCTTCCTGTTCAAGTGGGCGGACAATTCCACCTGGACCGGTGCCGTGATGGAGTTCATGGATCTCGGCGACACCGCGCCCAACGACCGCTTCGCGTACAAGTACGTCGGCGGCATGGGTGAGACCCGCGAGGTCGTCTACACGCTGGACGGTGAGGCGCTGCGCGACGAGTGCAAGCCGCTGCCGGCACAGAGCGCGTCCGGCGCCGACACCGAGCCGGGGACGGCTCCGTCCGGCGAGCCGACGCAGCCCTCTGACGGCACCGACACCACCGGAACGTCAAGCGGCTGCAAGAGCATGGCCGCGGGCATCGTCCCCGTCCTTCTCCTGCTCGCAGGTGTTATGCTTGTTAAGAAGAAGGAAAGGGTGTAAGGGGGCGCGTTTACGGGGCTCTGCCCCGAACCCCGGGGACGCGTTTACGGGGCTCTGCCCCGTACCCCGCTTAAGCCCTTCTTGAAAGAA
>JAKSPU010000051.1 GCA_024404505.1 Clostridia bacterium | reverse complement strand
TCGACACGCTGATCCTCATCATGAAGCACGAGGCCGACGTGCTGTCCTGCGAGGCAGACATTCGCCGCAAGGTCCGCGAGCGCCTCAACCGCAACCAGCGCGATTACTATCTGCGCGAGGAGATGCGCGTCATTCAGGACGAGCTGGGCGACGGCGGCAGCGATCCCGACGAGTATTACGACCGCATCATCGAGGCCAAGCTGCCCGAGGAAGTGGAGAAAAAGCTGCTCAAGGAAAACGAGCGCCTTTCCAAAATGCCCTTCGGCTCGGCCGAGGCCAGCGTGATCACGAGCTATCTCGACACCTGCCTTGAGATCCCGTGGACGAAGGAGTCCAAGGACCGCGTGAGCATCGAAATGGGCCGCAAGGTGCTGGACGCCGATCACGACGGCCTGGAAAAGGTCAAGGAACGCATCCTTGAATTCATGGCCGTCAAGCAGATGTCCCCCGAGCTGAAGAACCAGATTATCTGCCTCGTCGGCCCTCCCGGCGTCGGCAAGACGAGCGTGGCCGCGTCCATCGCGCGGGCTATGAAGCGCAAATACGTCCGCGTGTCGCTCGGCGGCGTGCGGGACGAGTCCGATATCCGCGGTCACCGCAAGACCTACATCGGCGCCATGCCCGGCCGCATCATCACGGCCCTGACGCAGGTGGGCGTACGGAATCCGCTGATCCTGCTCGACGAGGTCGACAAGCTGACGCGCGACGCGCACGGCGACCCCTCCTCCGCGCTGCTGGAGGTGCTGGACCCCGAGCAGAACAAGTACTTCCGCGATCACTTCGTGGAGATGCCGTTCGATCTGTCCGACTGCCTGTTCATCTGCACGGCCAACACGCTGGACACGGTCCCCAAGCCGCTGATCGACCGTATGGAGATCATCGAGCTGTCCTCGTACACGAGGCGGGAAAAGGTATCCATCGCCATGAACCACCTGATCCCGAAGCAGCTCAAGAAGCACGGTCTCAACAAACGCCTTTTGCGGATCGGTGAGGACGCCGTCCTTGAGCTGATCGACTACTACACCCGCGAGGCAGGCGTCCGCAATCTGGAGCGTGCCATCGCGTCCCTGTGCCGCAAGGCGGCCAAGGCGCTGCTGGAAACCCCCGATCAGAAGCACGTCACCATCACCGCGGCAGACGTCAAAACTTATCTGGGACCGCGCAAAATGCTGCCCGAACATATCAGCGACGAGGACGAGATCGGCGTCGTGAACGGCCTTGCCTATACCGAGGTCGGCGGCGATATGCTGCGTGTGGAGTGTGCCGTTCTCGACGGCACCGGCAAGCTGGAGCTGACCGGGTCGCTCGGCGACGTGATGAAGGAGTCCGCCCACGCGGCGCTGACCTACACGCGCTCCGTCGCGGCTGAATACGGGATTCCCTCCGACTTCTACCAGAAGAAGGACATTCATATCCATGTACCGGAGGGCGCCGTTCCGAAGGACGGCCCGTCCGCCGGCGTCACCATGATGACAGCGCTGGTCTCTGCACTCTCGGGCATCCCCGTGCGCCGCGATATCGCCATGACCGGCGAGATCACGCTGCGCGGCAACGTCCTGCCGATCGGCGGTCTCAAGGAGAAGACTATGGCTGCCTACGCAGCCGGCGTCAAGACCGTGCTGATCCCCTCCGCCAACGTGGGCGACCTCGACGAGATCGATCCCGCCGCGCGTGAGAACCTTGAGTTTATCCCCTGCAAGAAGGCAGGCGACGTGCTGAAGGCGGCGCTGGTCAGATAAAGATCCGGAGAGGAAGTGACTGCCATGTCTTCACAAGTGAATCTTCAGAACGTGAATCTGCGTATGTCGGCGGGTGAGATACGTCAGTTCCCTTCCGACCCCATCCCGCAGATCGCGCTCTCCGGGCGGTCGAACGTGGGCAAAAGCTCGCTCATCAACTGCCTCTTGGGGCGCAAAAGCCTCGCGCGCGTCAGTTCGGCGCCCGGCAAGACCATCACGGTAAACTTCTACGAGCTGGACAGGAAGCTGTTCCTCGTGGACCTGCCCGGCTACGGCTTCGCCAAGCGCAGCCGCGAGGATCAGATCAAATGGTCCACGCTGACCGACGGCTTCTTCACCAAGAATCCGAATATCGACCGTCTCTGCGCGGTCGCGCAGCTGGTGGACAGCCGCGTAGGTCTTACGCAGGACGACGCCGATATGGTCAATTACCTGAATCAGGCCAATATCCCGTACTTTGTTATCGTCACCAAGGTGGATAAGCTGAACGCCACCGAGCGGAAGAAAAATCTCGAAGCCATCGCGTCGCACCCCGCGCTGGCGGCAGGCACCCGCGTCATCCCCTTCTCCGCACTCAAGGGAGAGGGCCGGGACGAGGTCCTGCGCGTCATCGGCGGGCTGACCGGGCTCAACATCCGATAAAACAACGGAGAGTCAAATATGGATCTGCTCTATCCCCACCTGACCGTCAACGCCGCGGGGCATCTCTGCATCGGCGGCGCGGACGCGGTCGAGCTGGCACGGCAGTACGGCACCCCTCTGTACGTCATGGACGAGGAGACGGTCCGCCGTCAGTGCCGCACATACAGGCAGGCCGCAGCCGAGGCCTTCGGCCCGGACGCCCTGCCGCTCTACGCCTCCAAGGCGCTCTGCTTCGCCGGGATGTATAAGATCGCGGCGGAGGAGGGGCTCGGCGTGGACTGCGTGTCCGGAGGCGAGCTGTACACCGCCCGTTACGCCGGATTCCCCGCCGGACGCATATACTTCCATGGCAACAACAAGACCGACCGCGACATCGCCGACGCTCTCGACATGGGAGTCGGCACCTTCGTGTGCGACAACGCGGAGGAACTGACCGCTCTTGACCGCATCGCCGGTGAAAAGGGCAAGGTCCAGCGGATCCTGCTCCGTATCACGCCCGGCATTGACCCGCACACCCACAAGGCGATCTCGACCGGCCGCGTGGACTCCAAGTTCGGCTCCGCCATCGAAACGGGGCAGGCCATGGAGATCGTAAAGCAGGCGTTGTCCCTGCCTCACGTCGTGCTGTGCGGCTTCCACTGCCACGTCGGCTCCCAGATCTTCGATATACAGCCTTTCGTCGACGCCGCCCGCATCATGACGGATTTCATCGCCGCCGTAAGAGCCGAAACGGGCTTCCTCGCGTCCGAGCTGAATCTCGGAGGCGGGCTTGGCGTACCCTATACCGAATACGACCGCACGGTCGACTATGCCGCGGCGATCAGGAACATGGCCGCCGAGGTCCGGAGCCTCTGCGCCGACCGGAACGTCCCCATGCCGCGCGTCATTCTTGAGCCGGGCCGCTCCCTCGTGGCCGCCTCCGGCATCACGCTGTACACCGTCGGATCAGTCAAGACCATCCCCGGCTTCCGGACCTATGTATCCGTGGACGGCGGTATGCCTGACAACCCCCGCTACGCGCTGTATCAATCCCGCTACACCGCCCTGATCGCCGACCGCCCTGACGCCCCGCAGGACACGCGGGTGACAATTGCGGGCCGCTGCTGCGAATCCGGCGACCTGATCGGAGAGGATATGCCCCTCCAGACCGCTGCGCGGGGCGACATCCTCGCCGTGCTGACCACCGGCGCCTACAACTACTCGATGGCCTCCAACTACAACCGCCTCCCGCGGCCTGCCGTGGTCATGGTGAAGGACGGACAGGCGCGCGTCGTCGTCCGCCGGGAGTCCTACGAGGACCTCGTCCGAAACGATATCCTGTAAATCTCATCACCGTTCATCTGCCTCCGGCGGTACATAACCCGCTCTGCCGAAAGGAGATCATCCCTTGTCCTTTATCACCGATTTCATCCGCGAGCTGCCGATCTACCTGTTGTCGCTTCCCGTCATCCTCATGGCCCTGTCCGTTCATGAGGCGTCGCACGGATACGTCGCGTGGAAGCTCGGCGACCCGACCGCCCGCAATCTCGGACGGATCACGCTCAACCCCGTCAAGCATCTTGACCTGATCGGCACGCTGTGCATGATCTTCCTCAAGATAGGCTGGGCCAAGCCCGTCCCCATCAACACGCGCAATTTCAAGAATCCCCGGCGCGACATGGCGCTGACCGGTGCCGCCGGGCCGCTGTCCAACCTCGTGATGGCGCTTCTTCACCTGCTGGTCCTCCGCGTGGCCATGCTGTTCATCCAGCCCGCGTTTGAGGAAGAGGCGTACCTGTACGCCGTGTCCTACTTCACGGGCGAGAAGTTTTCGGCTCCGTTCGCGTTCACGGTTGTATGCCTCGCGGTATACCTTCTGTACGTCGGCGTGTCGCTGAATCTGTCTCTCACCATCTTCAACCTGATCCCGATCCCGCCCTTTGACGGCTCCCGGATCTTCTACGTCTTCCTGCCGACCAAATGGTACTTCGCCGTGATGAAGTACGAGCGTTATATCATGATCGGCTTCATCATCGTGTTCCTGATCTGCTCGCGCTTCGGCTGGCTCGGCCGCATCCTGTCTTTCCTGACGGACGGTCTTCTGACGCTCGTCGGACTGAACAACCGGCTGGAATGGATCGACAACAGTATGCTGGACATCCTTATGAGTTACGTCGGCAGCCTGCTCGGCTGACGCGCCCGCGTCCTCATCACCGCACCCGAGAGAAGGGAGATCGTCTATGGAGGCCCTGACCTACCGCCTCGATACCTTTGAAGGCCCGCTGGATCTCCTGCTGACCCTCATACAGAAGAATAAAGTCGATATTTCGGATATCCCCATCGCGCTGATCTGCGATCAGTACATGGAATACATCACCGCCGCCGAGGAGATGGACATGGAGCTTGCCTCCGATTTCATCGTGATGGCGAGCGAGCTGATGCTCATCAAAAGCAAAATGCTGCTGCCCCGCGCCGAGCCGGAGGAGGAGGATCCCCGTGCCGCGCTGGCCGAGGCGCTGCTCAAATACCGGCAGGCCAAGGAGGCCGCCGCCAAGCTCGGTCCCGCTTACACGCGCTTCTCCGGGCGCATGGTCAAGGACACGGACGAAATCGCGCCCGACAAGACCTTCGTGGCCGATCAGAGCGTGCAATCGCTGTGTCAGGCCGTCCGGCGCATCATATCGTTCCGTGAGGAACGCACGAGGGGCAGTGATAAGGTGACCTTCACTCCTATGATCGCGTCGCCCATCGTGCCCGTCGAAGCCAAGATCGTCGGTATCCTCCGCCACTTCCCAGCCCCGTCCGGCGGGAAAAAGGAGGCGCCCGTAGCGCTTCACACGCTGCTGCGGGATTCCGCGTCTCTGCCCGACATGATCGCCATTTTTCTCGGCGTGCTGGAGCTTCTGCGGATGCGCCGCCTCCGGCTGGTCGAGGATCCCGACGCGCCGAACGCTGTCTACGATGTAGACGCTCAGCTGGTCCCGGGAGAGAACACCGAGGAGATCGCCTCCGCGTCACTCTCCGATTACGATACACCCGACGCCTCCGGCCTGTCCGGAGAGATGCCGCAAATAATACCGGAAGGGAGGTAAACGGCCATGCAGCCTGATATGATCCCGTCGCAGTCCCCGGCGGACGCGGCGGATACG
Organism: Clostridia bacterium; assembly: GCA_024404505.1. GTDB lineage: Bacteria > Bacillota > Clostridia > Oscillospirales > CAG-272 > CAMEON01. Next base: position 13,124 of record JAKSPU010000051.1, on the reverse strand, counting down.
GCAACAGCCGCGGCAGCCGCTGAAGCTGCCGTCGCACCGACGCTGCTGCAGATGCAGCAGGCGGTCGAAGCCGTGCTGTTTGCCGCCGGCTACCCCGTCCCCTACGAGAAGCTCTCCCTCGTCATCGGTCTGCCCGAGTCGGAGATCCGCGCACTCGTCGCCCATATGTCCGATCAATACGAGGACCGCGGCATCCAGCTGCTCATGTACCCGGACACCTGCCAGCTCTGCACCCGGGAGGAATACGCCCCCTACATCCGTGAGGCCCTCGGCATCCGGCGGGGCGGCAACCTGTCCGCGTCCTCCATGGAGGTGCTGGCCGTGATCGCCTACAACCAGCCCGTCACGCGCTCCTTCGTGGACACCATCCGCGGTGTGGACAGCGCCTATGCGGTGTCGTCGCTGCTGGACAAGGGACTGATCGCCGTCACCGGGCATCTCGAGGCTCCCGGACACCCCGCGCTGCTCTCTACCACGGATAAATTCCTGCGGGTCTTCGGCCTGAATTCGCTTGCCGAGTTGCCCGAGACCGAAGCCCTCAGCGCCGCCGAAGGGGACCGTTCAACCCCGCCGGAGGCATCCCCCGATACCCAAAGCTCAAAGGAAGGAGGCTGACGTATGCCCGCGTTGATCATTATCGGATGCATCATCCTGTTTTTCGTTTTCCTGTTCTCCGTTCACATCCTCATCAATATACAGATGGCGGACGAGATGGCACTGACGATCCGGGTGCTCGGCATCCCGATCCGCATACTGCCCAAGAAGCCGAAGCAGTATAAGCTCAAGAATTACACGCTCAAGAAGATCCGCAAGCGCGACGAGGCTGCTGCCAAGAAGAAGAAAAAGAAAGCGGAAAACGCCGCCAAAAAGAAGAAAAAGAAACAGGAGGCCAAGGAGAAAAAGGCCGCCGAGGAGGCCCTCCTCACCAAGGAGGAGCTGGCCGCCAAGAAGGCCGCTAAAAAGGCCGGTCAGCCCAAGATCACCGACATGATCGTCCTGATCGCCCGCGTCGCCGGACTGTTCTTCTCCCGCTTCTTCGGTAAGTTCCACATCAAGGTCGCGCGGCTCCACGTGACGACCGGCGCAAAGGATGCCATGTCCATCGCCGTGACCACCGCCGTCGTGGATAAGTCGATCAAATACCTGCTCTGGTTTCTCGGCAAGATCGCCCACGTGGACGGTCTGAAAAAGGCCGACATCCTCGTCCAGCCCGACTACCACGCGTCCGCGCTCAAGTTCGACTGCGATCTCACGATTCGCGTCACGCTCGGCGGTATGCTCGGTGCCGTGTTCAAGGCAGGCTTTGCGTTCCTGTTCGGGTATATCAAGATCAAGCCCGACCCCAAACACCCCGAGCCCAGCATCTTCCCCGATCTGCCTCCCCTGCCTCCGCTCCCCGAGCTGCCTGAGGGCAGCTGATCCCTCCGCGGTACCCTTTCGGCCGGTACGCCGGCCGCGCATATAAAACGATAAAAAATTAAAACCACCATACACAAGAAAGGAACACCACCATGGCAAACGAAAACAATCTGAAGGAAGTCATCTCCACCTCCCTTGAGAGCATCAAGAATCTGATCGACACCAACACCGTCATCGGCACCCCCATCGTTGCCAACGGCACCACCATCATCCCCGTGTCCAAGGTCTCCGCTGCCCACATGGCAGGCGGTCTTGACTACGCCGGCAAATCCGATCCCAACAAGGATCCCAAGAACTCCACCGCAGGCGGCGGCGCAGCCGTCACCATGCAGCCCGTCGGCTTCCTGGTCGTGGACGGCGACGGCAAGGTCGACATGATCAACATCGGCGTCAAGGCTCCCTCCGATCCTCTGGAGCAGGTGGCCGACATCCTCGAGAAGTCCCCCGAGATCATCAGCAAGATCAAGACTCTGCTGGGCAAGGATTGATTTCTTTCCCCGCTTGATGCCGCGTCAGGCATAATCCTTCCCGTCCCTCCGTATGCTGTGAGTGAAATCATACGCCGGAGGGACGGGAATGTTCATGTCATACCGTGGCGGCAGCAGCCGCCTTCGCCATCATTCATCCACCCATATCGGGGCAGCCGGACTCAGTGTTCTTCTGTCCCTGTGTTTGTGCGTCCTGTACGGGGCGGCGGCCTATACGGACGGGCTTCCGACGGCAGCCGCCTCCGACGGCGCGTCTTCGGAGGTGTTGTTCTCCGCCTTTCCGCAGCCCGGTGAAGGCGTGGACACGTCAGCTGAGGCGCACCTTTTGATGGAGGCCGGCAGCGGTGCGGTCCTCGCGCAGAAGAATGCCGACAAACGGCTGCCCATGGCCTCTACGACCAAGATCATGACAGCGCTGACGGCGCTGCGTTCCCTGCCCCTCGATACGCCCGTTACGGTCACAGAGGACGCGGTAGGCGTGGAGGGTTCGTCCGTGTATCTCGTCAAGGGTGAGGTGCTGACGCTGGAGCAGCTGCTGTACGCACTGCTGCTGGAATCCGCCAATGATGCCGCGGTCGCCATAGCCATAGCGGTCAGCGGCAGCGTGTCCGCCTTTGCGGACACGATGAACGAATCGGCCCGGTCGCTCGGGCTGACCGACACGCATTTCGTCAATCCGCACGGGCTGGACGACGAGCAGCACTATACGACGGCCCGCGAGCTGGCACTGATCGCACGGGCGGCGCTGGACGACCCGGTCTTCCGTGAGATCGTGTCCACCAGGCAGAAAACCATCCCGCTGCACGGAAACGAGGGCGTCCGTCTGCTGCTCAATCACAACAAGCTGCTGCGGCTGTACGACGGCTGCATCGGCGTCAAGACCGGCTTTACCAAGCATACGGGGCGCTGTCTCGTGTCTGCCGCCGAGCGTGACGGCGTCCGGCTGATCGCGGTCACGCTCGGCTGCCCGGACGATTGGCACGATCACGCCGCGCTGCTCGACTACGGCTTCTCCCTGTGCGAATCGGTGACGCTGGCCGAGCCAGGCGCCTGCCGGGAGCCGATGTGGGTCGAATCCGGCACGGCGGAGTACGTCATGGTCGAAAACCGCGAGGGGCTGACGGTCACGCTGCCGAGAGCCCGCGGCCGCATCCGGCAGGTCGTTGAGCGGCCCCGCTTTGCCTTTGCGCCCGTCGCGCAGGACGAAATAGTCGGACGCATGGTCTGGCTGCTGGAAACCGACGCGGGGACGATCCGGCTGGGCGAGGTGCCGCTGTACGCGGTGTCTTCGGTAGACGCTGTCGTGTACAAGAGGTCGCTTTGGGACCTGCTGTTCGGATGGATCTTTCACCCGCGGACGTCACAATAACTTCCGCGCATCGTGCGGCGGTGCCTAAACCGGAACGCGGTATCCGCGTTTCTTTGAAAGGAAAAAACATGGAGCCTGTAAGAATTTCCAAATACTTCACCGACTGCGGCGTCATGTCCCGCCGTGCTGCTGACGCGGCCGTTGAGCGGGGAGAAGTCAAGGTCAACGGTGTGACCGCCGAGCTCGGGCAGAAGATCCTCCCCGGGAAGGATAAGGTCACCTGGAAGGGCAAGGCTGTGGTCATGCCTGCCTCGGACAACAAGATCTGCATCATGCTGAACAAGCCGCGCGGCTATCTGACCACGCTGTCCGATGACAAGGGCCGCAAGACCGTGGCCGAGCTGGTCGCGGACGCCGGCGTCCGCCTGTACCCGATCGGGCGGCTGGACATGGATTCTGACGGTCTGCTGCTGCTGACCAACGACGGCGAGCTGGCCAACCGTCTGTCCCATCCCCGCGAGGAGGTGCAGAAGGTCTATCTCGCCTTTGTCGATGGCGTGCCGACCACCGAACAGATGACCAACCTCTGCCGCCCCATCGAGATCGACGGGCGCGAGACGTCTCCTGCCGCGGTCCGTAAGATCGGGTACGCCGGTCATCAGACCGTGCTGGAGGTGACGATACACGACGGCCGCAACCGTCAGGTGCGCCGCCTGTGTGAGCGGGAAAACCTCGTCGTCCGCAAGCTCACGCGTGTTGCCGAGGGCAGCCTCGAGCTGGGCAATCTGCCCGAGGGCAAGTGGCGCAGGCTCACGGACCATGAGATCAAGCTGTTGAAAGGATAATTGAACTGTCATGCTGGAAGTGCTTCCCATTCAGAATAAAACCGAGCAGGAGGCGGAATGCGCCCGCTGCGGCATCCCCTACGACGTGGATTGTCTGGCGTACCACGCGCTCGTGGACGGCAGTCTGACCGGTGTCTGCCAATTCAAAATGAACGACAAGGGCGGATTCATCCGCAACCTCGCCGTTGTCAAGGGTGTGACGCTCCCGGACCGCGACCGCATCGAGTCGCTGTTCGTCATGGGGCGGGCCACGCTCAATTTCATCGATCTGTGCGGCGTGCATAAGGCGTGGTTTGAGGACGCTGACTTCGCGCGCGACCATGCCGGTCTGGTCGAGTCCATAGGCTTCGACCGCCAGCCGGACGGCACGTGGTTCATGGACCTTGCGGGCTTCTTCGTCGAGCCCTGCAAGCATCACAAGGGTTGCCCGACGAGTGAGTGATCCCGGTCATGATGACGCAAGATGAGATCCGGTCCGCAGCCCTCGCGCAATCGGCTGTCGACCTCTGCTGTACGCCGAACGACCTCACGGGCGGTCGGAACACGGTCGTGCTTTCGCGCGAGGTACCGGAAGCACGGCGGTACCTGAAGCTGCCGTTTCTCTGCAATCTCGTGACGTACGGGCACGGTGTCGTCGCGTCGGTCAGCGAGACGTATGCGGACATCGCACGGGACTATATGGCCCGCGTCCCGGCGGCCCATCTGTTTGAAACGCCCGCCGTGCATCTTCTGGACGACGCGGTCCGGCCGCTCGGCGGTCGCGTCTGCTTCATGGCGGAGTATTTCCTGCCTGAATTGTCCTTGCTGCGCCCGCTCGATTGCCCATATTCGCTGCGCGTCCTGCGGCAGGGAGATATGGCAGACCTGTACACGCCCGAATGGAGCAACGCGCTGTGCGAGGCGAGGCGGGAGCTTGACGTTCTCGGCGTCGGCGCTTATGACGCCTCCGGCCGTCTTATCGGTCTGGCAGGTTGTTCGGCTGATTGCGGCTCCATGTGGCAGATCGGCATCGACGTTCTGCCCGGCTTCCGCCTTCAGGGTGTGGCCTCCGCGTTGACCTCCCGGTTGGCGCTGGAGATCCTCGACCGCGGCAAGGTGCCGTTCTACTGCGCGGCGTGGTGCAATATCCCGTCCGTCCGCAACGCGATCAGGTCGGGCTTCCGCCCGGCATGGGCAGAGATGACGGTCAAGGACACCGCCTTTGTGGATCGCATGAACGGGATCGGGTAACGCTCGCGGGGCTCTGCCCCGCAAACGCATATCAAAAAAAAGCCCGGGAACGGAATGACCGTTCCCGGGGATTTTGCTTTACTTCATATTCTCGTAGCCGATCACGCACTGAAGCAGCGTCTGTGCGTAGACGCGGGAGAAGAAGTCGTTCGGGTGGTTGATGTTGTTGCCGGTGTAGTCGCGGAAGTTCTTATGCTCAAGGATCGCCAGAGAGGTGGAGCCCATACGGACGACGGCGCAGGGAACGCCGTTTTCCACGTACTTGGCCGCGCCGTCGATGAGGGCGGCCTCCTGCTTGGCTTGGCTGCCGTACCAGCCGTTGGTCGCGTCGGGGTTCGGCACCATGGTCGCCATCAGCAGCAGACTGGTCTCGGGCGCCTGTGCAAGCACCTTGTCGAGGATCCTCTTCTGAGTCGAGTACACGTTCTTGGGCGTGCTGCCGCCGTCGTTCATACCGAATGCCAGCATGAACAGGTCGCAGCCGTACTGCTCGATATAGGGCTTGATGTAGGTATCATACTTGGAAAGTCCGTCGTTGGACGTCCAGCCGCCGACAGACGGGTTGATGTAGGTGATGGTGGGCGTTGCGCCGGTCTCGTAATCACCGGGCACTCTCGCCGTGCCGGACAGATTGTTCGTCGCAACGAAATGCACGTTGTAACCGAACAGGTCGGCCAGCGCCTTGGTGAACAGCATCGTGTAGGGCAGCTGATTCGTGCCGCTGCCGACAAGGAAGCTGGCGTTTGCGCCGTAGGTGATGGAGTCGCCGTAGAAGATGATCGTGACGTCGTCGCCGTTCTTGAGCTTATCGACAAAGCTCTTGAGCGTTCTGACCTCGCTCGGCTGCATGAAGCCCTCCCATGCCTCGGAGTGGGTGTAGTTGACCTTGACCTGCCATGTCGTCATCGCAGTCGCCTCGCCCCAGTAGGTGTACACGCTCTTGCCGTCGGGGTTCTTGGTCTGCAGCAGCGAGGAGGAATCGGCGCCCCAGTATTTCTTGGCGGTGATGCAGGGGATGGAGCCGCCCTCGAGGCACTTGATCTTGCCGTCCACGAGCTCGTAGTCCACGCCCTCGGTATAGGTCTTTCTCTCGTCGTAGGAGGTGACGGAAATGATCTCGTCCGCCTTGAACAGAAGACTCTTTTCTTCGCCCTTGTCGAGGAACATGACGGTCTCGTTCTGGATGAAGTTACCGCTGAAGATGGACTGCATCATATCCTCAAGATCCTGTGCCTGGATGTTCAAATTGATCGCCTCCGTTTCGGGTTCGGTTTCGGGTTCGGTGGGTGCTTCCGTGGGTTCTTCGGTCGGAGCCTCCGTAGGCTCCTCGGTGGGCGCTTCGGTGGGTGCGTCGGTAGGCGCATCCGTTGCGGTCTCAGTGGGTGCGTCGGTGGGTGTTTCCTCGCTGCCGTTATCGCAGGCGGTCAGCCCGCAGATCAGGCAGAGCATCAGGGCCAGCACAAGGCAAAGCCCCCAGACAGAGATTCTTTTCATGGTGTTATATCCTTTCTGTAAAATAGAATTCGGTGATCATGCCGGTGCCTCAGCACCACGTTCTGGGATCTGCCTTGTGGTCGAACGCGGGCTTTAGGCGGGAGCCTTCCCGCAGATGCGTCAGATCAAAGCGGCGGATGCCCGCGTCAAGCGCGGCAGCCCCGGCTTCCGTCTCCTCCGTTACGCCGCCGTTTCGTTCGAACGCGGCCGACAGGTATTGGAACGCGGGCGCGAGGCGGGATTTTTCGCAGTGGGCGCGCTCGGCGTCGTTCGACGCGGCGGCGACAGCCTTGTCCCACAGACCGAGCAGCTCTGCGTGGATGGGATCGTCCCCGTCCCGAGCGGGAACGGTGGCGCACGCGTCGTCATAGATGCCGAGGTGACGCTCGGCGGCACGCGCCGTCGTGCGGTCGACGTAGGCACGGATGTAAGTCCAGCCGGGACCGTAGTAGTCACGGAGGAAGTTGTCCATCAGTTCATAGTACCGCTCCCTGGTCATATCGGGATCCCAGAGCAGATGCGCGATAAGGTACGCGCGCAGTTCGCCCAGCTCCCCGGAGTAGGATTGATGGTTGCCCTGCTCGAACATTCCGAGAACGTGATGCTCCTTGAAGAAGCGGACGTTGTCCCACAGGACGCCGAAATTCGGGAACGGTGCGATGAAGTACAGATAATTCGTGGTGTAATCCCAGATATACAGCTTGTCGCAGATGGCCGACCACGCCTCGATGTCGCGGCAGAAGGCGGCGTTGCGCTCGTCCGCCGGGTCGGCGATGGGATGGCTGAAGCAGCACTCGATGGAGCAGAGCCGTATCAGCACGTTCGGGGCGGGCCTGACGGTCTTCGGGGCCTTGCGGGTATAGCGGTATGCCAGCGTGTCGACCAGCACGTCGGGATAATCCTCCCGGATGTCGTCGGCGATGCGGTTGACGAAGGTGAGCAGCGACCCCATCGGGGTCCCCTCGCGCTCGTCGATGGCGCGGCAGTTTTCACATTGGCAGCCGCCCTGATGGGCGTAGGAGTCGTTCTGCGACACGGAGATGATGTCCACATCCGGGTTTTCGGCGAGGATCCTCCGGACGTTCCTCCGGACCGTCTCGAATGTCTTCTCGTCGGTCAGGCAGGGCTGGTTGCCGACGGCGTCGCTGACCTCGGCCAGCGCGCAGATGGAGTGGACGAACCGTCCGCCGTAGTTGATGCCGCCGCCGTAGTCCGCGACGTCGCGGGCGAAATTGCCGTTGAGCCTCAGCGCGTTGGACAGCGGACCGCTCCGCTGGGTGTCCCACCAAAGCGTGTCGCGGGAGAAGAAGTACGGCTTATCGGTGCGGCACAGCCCCGCGGGGATGTCGATGCCGTCTGACGGATGCACGACCTCATATTCGGAGGACAGGAAATGCCAGCCGAAGAAGTCCTCAAGACAGGCGTAAAGTCCGTAGATGACGCCGCGCTCGGAGTTGGCGGTGACGTACAGATCACTGTCATCGGTGACGAGCGCGTACCCTTCCTTGCCGGTCCCAGACAGGGCGGGGATGCCGGATAGTCCGATGCCGACAATGACCGACGCGCCGTCCGGCGCCTCCGTTTTTCGGGGCAGCGTCACGCCGGCCGCGCGGCGGACGAGATCGACAAAGCGGTCAAGCGCGTTGCGCAGTCCGGTCGGGACAGTCCCGACGGTCACGAGCGTGACCTTATCGAGCGGGGTGCCGCAGAGGGTGACGTTTTTCACGGGATACGTATTCTCACTCATGGCACACCTCCCGTCAATTGGTGCCGGTCGATCCGAAGCCGCCCGCGCCGCGGTTTGTGTCGTCAAGCTCGTCGACCTCCTCAAAAGCGGGCGTCAGGACGGGGACGATGACAAGCTGGGCGATGCGGTCGCCGGGCAGGACGGTCTGATCGAGGCTGCCGTGGTTGTGCAGCGCTATCATCCACTCGCCGCGGTAGTCGGAGTCGATGACACCGACCTTGTTGGCCGGGGCCAGCCCGCGCTTGGAGGCGAGTCCGCTGCGGGCGAACACGAGGCCCGCGTACCCTTCGGGGATCGCGCCGGACAGGCCGGTATGGATGAATACGGTCTGCCCCGGACGGATAGTCACTGGCTGCATGGAGGGCAGTGCGTAGAGGTCAGCGCCCGCGGCGCCCGCCGACCCGTAGGTCGGCAGGACGGCAGCGGGATCGAGCTTCTTGAATTTCATGTTCATGGCGGTATCAGACGGTCACGGTGTAGGTGCCGGAGCCGTATGCTTCGTCCCGTCCGCCGGCGCGGAAGTACGCGGTCGTGTTGGCGGGCACGGTGAAGGTGTAGGTCGTTGCACCGTCCTTGCGCACAAAGGACACGGCGATCTTACCGAACGGGCACTCGTGCGTGACCTCGGCGGAGGGGATGCCCTCATAGAAGCAGGGCTTGATCTCAAACTCGGCAAAGCCGGGCTTGACGGGACGGATGCCCGCGACGTGCGCGTACAGGAAGTAAGCGAAGCCGGAGTGCATGGGGTGATTGTAGGAGGGGGTGCCGTGTTCGCGCGGCTGACCGATGCCCTTCAGCTCAAGGCACTCCCAGAGAGAGGTCGCGCCGTCGTCCATCATGGTGCCGAAGCTGACGTGGCGGCGGTTGAACATGAATTCCAGCGCCATGTCGCCGTACCCTTCCTCGGACAGTGCCGGGATCAGGTACTTGTTGCCGTAAATGCCGGTGGGCATGGCGTAGTCGTCTTCCTTGATCTGACCGACCATAGCCTTGACGAGGCTGTCACGCTCGCCGTCGGGGTACAGCCCTGTCATGAGAGCAACACCGTTCGAGCCCCACGTGGAGTAGCGATGTTCATCAGCCAGCCAGTAATGGCGGTTATAGGATTCCTTGATCTTCGCGGCAAGGTCGTCGTACTTGTCCTTGCCGGGCAGGCTGAGTGCCTCGCACAGCTCGCTCATGCGGATACAGATCTCATAGAACATCTGCGTCGAGGATTCCGGCACCGGGATGCGGCGGGGAGAATTCTGTCCGCAGGGCGGGCACCAGTCGCCGAGACCGCGGGTGACGATATAATCCTTGCTGTCTGCCAGCTCATGGTCGACCCAGCGTTCCATCATGTCCCAATTCGTGCGGACGGCGTGCTCGTCGCCGTAGTACCGCCACATCCAGTACGGGATGATGATCTGGGCGCAGCCCCACAGCGGCGACGCTTCGCCGCAGCCGCGCTTGCCAGGCGCGATCATCTGCCACGTGCCGTAGACCTCCGTCTCGGTGCGGATGTCGTGCAGGTACTTCTCGTAGGAAGCCTCAGTGTCGTAGTTCATCATGCCGGTGTTGCAGACGACCTCGGCGTCACCCAGCCAGCCGCACTTTTCGCGTCCGGGACAATCCTCGGGGAAGCCGTGATAGTTGGACCGGAAGGTGGACATCATGATGGTCTGAAGATGGTTCAGGTCCTCGTTGGCACAATGGAAGGTACCGGTCTGACGCAGATCGGTGGACAGCGCGTAGCCGACCGCGATCTCAAGGTCTGGGTTGGAGCCGTACTTGCGGAGATCGTGGTAGCCGGTGATCTCGATATAACGGAAGGCATGGTAGGTGAAGCGCGGACGCCAGACCTCTCCCTTCGCGTCACCGCGGCAGATATACACGTCCTGCTGGATGCACTGCGTCGCGAACGAGCCGATGGAGCGGAAGTCGAGCGTGCCGTCGGGGTTGATCGTCTCCGCGAAGCGGAAGACGACCTGTGCGCCGCGGGGCGAATTGCGGAGCTTGAATTCGGCAAAGCCGGCGAAGTTCTCGCCGAGATCGATGATCCACGCACCGTCATCTCTGCCGCTGGCCTGCTTGACGGACACGGCGGGCATCGAGCGGATGATGCGGACGGGCGGCATCTGGCAGATCGTCAGTTCTCCCTTGGGGATCGGGTCGAGCTTGACAGGGCCCCACTCCTCCTCGTCGCCGTCGGGATCGGAAAAGTCAGGCGTCTCAAGGCGGCAGTCATAGGTCTCGCCGCCGTAAAGGTTGTTCAGTACGATCGGGCTGTACTTGTACGTCCAGCCGTCCTCGCCCGTAGCGATGGTCTGGGTGCGGCCGTCGGCGTAAGTGATCTCGAGCTGCGCGCACAGGCAGACGTCGCCGTACTTGAACGCGGAGGGCGCCCACACGCGGGACTGCGAGTACCAGCCCTCGCCGAGCAGGGCGGCAAAGGCGTTGCGTTTACCGAGAAAGCTCTTGACGTCGTACATCCGGTAGAAGACCTCGCGTTCGTAGTTGGTCATGGGCGGGTCGATCAGGTCCTCGGAGATCTTTTGGTTATTGATGTAGTATTCGCCGCAGCCGAGTCCGCTGACGTACAGCTTGGCGGACACGATCTCCGCATCACAGGTCTCGAACTTGGTGCGGATGTAGGGTGCCCAGCCCTCGATATGCTTCTTGGGCTTGATCCACTTGGCGCACCAATCATCGGGGCGCAGCGCGGTGGCGAAGGTGATCTCGGCAGAGGCAGTCTCCTGCCCGTCATTGACCAGCACGCGCATCGTGACGTCGGAACGGGAAGGCAGGCTGACCGGGCAGGGGATCTCAATGGACTGCGCGGACTGCACGGTGCCGGTGTCCCACAGGGACTCACCGTCCTTGAGGAGCGTGATGCGGTAGCAGGCCTGATGCACGTCCTGACGGTCGGACTCCAGCTTCCAGCCGAAGCGGAGGTCGTCGGTCGGGACGCATACGGGATGAATTACGGCATTGACGGAAAGATCACGGAGTGTCAGCATAGCAGGTTTCTCCTATCTGTTCTGTATATTTCAATTTGCGGGGACCAATCGGATGACGCGGCACGCGCCGGTGTTGGCGACGGCCGTGACCACCTGCGGGACGCCGTTCGGCAGGCTGTCCTCGTGGTGGATGTGGATATGCCCGGCGACGACCGCACAGATCGGGCTGTCAGGCCGCTCTGCCGCCTCGCGGTACAGGATCTGCACGTTGGGGTCCCACTCGCGCAGACCGTGCGGCCCCATCGTGAGGTTGCGGCGCCAGTACGCGATCGTGTCCGCGTCAAGCGTTTCCGCGCGCAGCGGTATGTGCATCATGAGCAGGATCGGCTTGCCCTTTTCCTCCAGCCCGATAAGACGGCGGACCGTATCCGCGGTGACGTAGTCACGGCAGTTGTCGAGCGCGCAGAGGATCAGGTCGGGATACTCGACCGTGTTGAACGCGGTGTCGCCCCGGCAGAGTCCGTTCAGCTTGGGCAGCTGCACCGTCTCGGCGTAGGTCGTGTGGTAATCGTCGGCGAAGGACCAATCGTGATTGCCGGGCGTGAACACGCAGGGCGTTTTCGCCTTTTTCACGCAGTCGTACAGCAGCTCCACGTTGCCGTCGGCGGGGAAGTCCAGCATATCACCCGTCATGAGCACGGCGTCGGCGCCGAGGCTGTCAGCGTACTCAAAGAACGCGGGCATCCTGTCCTCTGTCAGGATCTCATGCCCCCAATCGCGGCGACGGGCGGTGATGTAGTCCAGCCGGTTGCGCGGCATGGACGCGGCTTCCTCCTCCGTGAAACGGCTGCTGTGCAGATCGGTGACGTGCAGGAAGGTGTATGAGCGGGTCAGGCCGCGGACGGGTATCGTCGTCCCGACCGGGCGGACCCATTTTTCAAAATCCATTTCAATCATCCTTTCGCAACGGTTATCGGCAGGGCAGACTGCCCCTATTGTGACTATTATACCAAAAACGAGCGTTTCCGTCAAGATGGTTTTTGAAAATTGCAACAGATTCGTTTTACCCGACGCCCTTGACAAACCGCCCGTTTTATGATACAATATGGGATAATTGGGTATCTGTCATCAGAACCGTACTATTATATGAAAGGTTGGTCCTTATCATGGAAAATACAGCAAAGACAATGGACAAGATCGTCGCGCTCTGCAAGACCCGCGGCTTCGTGTACCCCGGTTCCGAGATCTACGGCGGTCTTGCCAATACGTGGGACTACGGCCCCCTCGGCGTTGAACTGAAGAACAACGTCAAAAAGGCTTGGTGGAAGAAGTTCGTGCAGGAGAACAAGTACAACGTCGGTCTCGACGCCGCCATCCTCATGAACCCCCAGACGTGGGTCGCCTCCGGACATCTGGCCGGCTTCTCCGATCCCCTCATGGACTGCCGCGAGTGCCACGAGCGCTTCCGCGCGGACAAACTGATCGAGGATTGGGCTGCCGAGAACGGCTTTACGCTCGAAAAGCCCATCGACGCCTTCTCGCAGGCCGAGATGAAAGCCTTCGTCGAGGAGCACAACATCCCCTGCCCCTCCTGCGGCAAGCACAACTTCACCGATATCCGTCAGTTCAACCTGATGTTCAAGACTTTCCAGG
>JAKSPU010000050.1 GCA_024404505.1 Clostridia bacterium | reverse complement strand
GCACCACGGTCTTCCTCAAGGGCTGCCCCCTGCGCTGCCCGTGGTGCCATAACCCGGAAACGTGGACGGCGGAGCGGGTGGTCGTGACCTACGAAAAGGCACACCGCACCGTCGTCAGCGGCAGCGTGCGCTCCGTGGCCGATGTCGCGCGTGAGGTGCTGGCCGACGTCGACTTCTACGAGGCGAGCGGCGGCGGACTGACCGTCAGCGGCGGCGAGTGTATGCTTGATCCCGCCGGCACGGCCGCGCTGTGCCGCACGGTAAAGGCCCCTGCCGTGCTGAACGGGCATAAGCCCGTCCATACTGTCATCGATACGGCAGGCTGCGTCCCATACGCCGCGTTCGAGCGGGTCAACCCCTTCGCCGACCTTTACTTTTTCGACCTCAAGACCGCCGACGCGGAAAAATATGCGTCGATCGGCGGCAGCCTGCCGCTCGTGACGGACAATATCGCGCGTCTTCTGCGTGACGGCAAGGCCGTCCGCGTCCGCGTCCCGCTGATCCCCGGCTTCAATACCGACGCGGACAGCCTGTCCGCGCTCGCGGATACCTGCGTCCGGCTCGGCACGCCCGACGTCGACCTTTTGCCGTTCCACCGGCTGGGGTCGGGCAAGTACGAGGCGCTGGGAATAGAGTACCGCTACCGGGACACGCCGCCGCTTTCCGTCCGCGAGGCGGAGCGCATGGGGGAGGTCTTCCGCGCCGCCGGACTCCGCGTCCGCGTCGAAAAATAACGGCGCACCCGATCCTCTGTGAAATGAAAGGAGAATGACCTTGTGAAACATACCGCCCGACGTCTCCGCTTTATCCTGCCGGCGGCTTTGCTGACAGCCGCCCTCCTTCTGCCCGTTCTCTCCGCTTTTGCCGTTCCTGCCGGCAGCGTCACGGCACCGCCGCCGGGCACCGTCGTGGTCAACGGCTGGGATCCCGCGCTGGAAGGGGCAAAATCGCTTTTCAACGTCGAAAAAGGCATGACGTACACCGTCCGCGTGCATCCGAACGCCCCGTTTTCCGGTATCTCGATCTGCACGCCGACGTGGGGCACGAACGACAAATCCATGCGCGTGTCGCTCTACCGGTTTGATACCGATATGAAGACTACGCTTGCCGCGGCCCCGGCCGCGTCCGAGCTGTGGGAGACCATTCCCGACAACAACGTCGGCTGGCTGACTTTCCCGACCCAGCCCGCGGGTGAGTACGTCATCCGCCTCGGCGATACGAACGGCACTGTGGCCGTCTGGACGTTCCCGGCGACCGTGATGCGTGCCGCGGTCTCCGACGGGAAGACCGAATCCGCCGTCGACCCGCAGATCGCGTTCGCCTTCGACGAAAAGCCGGAAACGCCCTTCCTGCCCGTGACGGAGGAAACACCGGAGATCACGGACACAAGCGCGGCCCTGCACACGGACGCGCCTGCCGGGTGTACGCTCAAGGATACCTTCGACATCGCCTATTACGATCAGAAGGGCGTCCTTCAGGTCAATCCCGGTGAGGTATGCGGGATGCGCCTGCACGTCAACGCCCCCTTCAGGGGCATGAGCTTCTGCACGCCCACGTGGGGCACGACGGATTCAAGCGCCGTATACGCGCTGTATAAATGGGAAGGGAACTGGCAGGCGACCGTTGCCGCCGGACCGCTGCATACGCAGAAGCTGACCGACATGACGGACGGCGCGATCTGCTGGCTGACCTTCCCGGAGCAGCCCGCGGGCGAGTACCTGTTCGCCCTGCAGGACGTCACCGGCCCGGTCGGGCTGTGGGTGTACCCCAAGACGATCTCGAAGGGCTGGTTCATGGAGAACGGCGCCGAGATCGAGGGGGAGGCCCGCATGGCCATTGCCTTCACGTCCGCCTCCGACGCGTATTTCACGGAATGCACCAGCATCCGCGACGTGGATGGCACGCATACGACGCCCGAGCAGTGGGTCATGCCCGCGGATTCCGCCGTGTATACGCATGAGGTCATGCCCGATACGTGGGTGTTCACCGACGCGCTGGGGCGCACCTCGCTGACATATGAGGACGTCGGCGGCCCGCGGGAGGACAAAACGATCGCCATGTTCTTCTGGACCTGGTTCGACCGCCTCAACAATCTCACACCGGTCAACATGACCGAGCTGATGAAGGTGCATCCCGAGATCAAGAACGACTATTACAGCCCCCTCTGGGATCCGAACGGCGCGTTCTTCTGGAACGAGTCGATCTACGGCTACTACCGCACGAGTGACCCGTGGGTGTTGAGGAAGCAGGCCGAGCTGCTGGCGGACGCGCTGGTCGATACCATCGTCACCGACAACACCAACGGCGGCGCCGATCTCACCTTCCGCTCCGGGTACCGCTCGCTGTACGAGGCGTGGGACAAGGCGCAGAAGGACGGCGTGAACGTCCCGAAGATCAGCTATATGTTCTCCTTCTCTCCCTGTGCGGACGCCACGGCACAAATGACCTCCATCTACACCGACGTCTACCGCACCGACGAGTACCCCAACCTGTGGTTCTGGTGGGACGGCAAGCCGCTGTGGATCGCCCATACGTCACAGCTGAACGATCACGTCAACACGGAGAAGGAGATCAGAAACTTCTTCACCTTCCGCACGCCGCAGCCCTACTACTCCATACCCAAGCGCACCCCGGCTGCCACGTGGGGCTGGCTGTCTATCTACCCGCAGGCCGTCTACTACGCGACGAACGACGATCTCCGCGCCAAGAAGCCGGAGATGACCACCGTCGGCGTCTCCGCCAACTGGGATTACGAGAAGGGCGAGCTGTCCTGCATGAACGGCTGGAACATCATGGGCCGTTCCTATACCTCGACCGGCTACCATACCGAGGAGGGCGCCGTCAGGTACGGCTATTTCTTCGCCGAGCAATTCGATTACGCGCTCGGGGTCGATCCGCGCCTCATCTTCATCACCGGCTGGAACGAGGGCTTTGCCGGACGGAGCAACACCTTCTCCGTCCCGAACGGCATCGCCGATGAGTTCACCGACGAGTACAGCCGCGATATCGAGCCGTCGAAGGGAGAGCTGAAGGATAACTACTACTACCAGCTTGTCAACTACGTCCGCAGGTACAAGGGCGTGCGACCCATCCCGGCGCCCACCGCCGCAAAGACCGTGGATCTCGGCGGGAGCGTTTCGCAGTGGGAGGACGTCGGTCCGTACTACGCCGCCTATATCGGCAACACAGGCGACCGCGATAGCGACGGCTACGGCAGCGTCCATTACAGCGAGACCTCGGGCCGCAACGACATCGCCGGAGCCAAGGTGTCCCGTGACGCGGACAACCTGTATTTCCTCATCGAGTGTGCCGAAGACGTCACGTCTCCGGACGCCCTGTGGATGAACCTCTACCTCGACACCGACCGGTCCGCGCAGGGCTGGGAGACCTTCGACTACGTCGTCAACCGCGCCGCCCCCGGCGTCGTGGAGCGGTTCACCGGGAACGGGTACGAAACCGAGAAGGTCGGCGAGGTCACCTATACCGTCAGCGGGAAGTACCTGCAGATCCGCATCCCCAAGGCTATGCTCGGTCTTTCCGGCTGGGACTTCACCGTCAACTTCGCCGTCACCGACAACGTCCACGACGCGGACGACACCGCCGTGTTCAGCGGCGACATCATGGACTTCTACGTCAGCGGCGACGCCGCCCCCGGCGGACGCTTCAAGTTCAGCTACGTCTCCACCGCGGAGAACGCGGGCGCCGTCACCGGCACCGAAGCCGATACCACGCCCGAAACCGCGCCCGGCACGACGCCGGACACCGATCCCGGTGCCGGCACGCAGCCCGGGGACGCAGGCTGTAAGTCCGCGCTGGACGCCGCGTGCCTGCCCCTGCTTCTCCCCGTTCCCGCGTCCGTTCATACGCTTCTCCGCCGGAGAAAAAGAAACCGCAAATCAAAAAATGTAAAATAAACTGAAAGGTCAGGTAAATATCATGTCCGAACAAGTCAAGGCTGCCGTTTTCATGGGCCCCCACACCCCCTTTGAGATCAGAGAATTCCCCGTGACCGCCACGCCGGCCGGGTACGGCCGTTCCCGTCTGATCGCCTCCGGCGTCTGCGGCACCGATCTGCATTTTTGGCGCGGCACCCTCGCCGTCGGCGCACCGTCCATCGTCGGCCACGAATTCGTCGGCAAGCTGGAGGACGCCGATCCCGCAGAGGCCGCGCAGTACGGCCTCAAGGTCGGTGACAACGTCATCGCCGATATCGCCGTGCCCTGCGGCAAATGCCCGCTGTGTCTCTCCGGCGACGAGGCCAACTGCGTCAACATGGGCGTGACCAACGGCGGTTCCATCGACGAAGCCCCCTACCTTTGGGGCGGCTACACCGAGGTCAACTATACGCCTCTTGCCAACCTTGTGAAGATCCCCGACGAGCTGGATCCCAAGACCGTCGCAGCGTTCGCCTGCCCCGGCCCGACCGCCATGCACGCCTTCAAGCTGGCCGCGCGCGCCGGGATCCGCATTGCCGACATGAACGTCGCCGTCGTGCAGGGCCTCGGCCCGGTCGGCAGCTACGCCGCGCTGTACCTCAAGGCGATCGGCGTGAAGAAGGTCTACGCGGTCGCCTACCACATCACCGACGAGAAGCGCGCGCGCTACAACGCACTCGGCCTTGACGGCATCTACGACCTCGAGGTCATGGGCGATGACGGCGTGATCGAACTTTTGTCCAAGGAGAACGGCGGACTCGGCGTCGACCTCGTCTTTGAAGCGTCCGGCTCCCCGAAGGCCGTGCCTGTGGGCATGACCGTCCTCCGCAACCGCGGCGTGTACCTCGTCCCCGGTCAGTACTCCAACGCGGGCGGCATCACCATCCAGCCGCAGCTGATCACCTTCAAGGCGCTGCAGATCATCGGCTCCTCTCAGTACGACCTCGGCGACGTGTCCGCTTACCTTGACTTTTTGTGCGCCCATCCCGGCTGTCAGGACATCATCCGCAAGATCAGCGACGCATACCCCGTCGATAAGGTCAACAAGGCGTTCGAGGACGCTTTAGCGGGCAAGAACATCAAGACGCTGCTCGTCAACCGCTGCGGGAAGTAAGACCGGATATGGCCGAAATGAAAGTCATCGCCCTCATGGGCGATTCCCACACGTGGGGCGAGGGCGTCGGGGCGGAGTACGGCTTCGATCCGCCCGTCGTGTGCGCCGACAAGCGCATGAATTCCTTCGCATATCCCAACTACGCCAATCTGCTCCGCAAGGCTGTCAATCTGCGGACCGGCTCCACCGCCCGTGAGATCATTCGGGACGAGTTAGCAGCCCTCTGCGGCGGGCGGGAAGGGGACTACGGCATCCTGTCCCCGGATAAGCCCGTCTCGGTCCGCTCGCCGTTCGGCCTCTGCCGCCTGTTCCTGTTCGGACGCCCGGAGCCTGCTGCCGTGACCGTCTCGCTGGACGGCCGGACGGCGCGGACGCTGACAGTACGGTCGGACGATCCGTCACCATCCGCTGCCGTCTGTCTCGTGACGCTCCGTGCGCCGTCCGGCATACACACGCTTACGCTGACCGCTTCCGCGCCTGTCCGCCTGCATCGCATCGAGCTGTACGACGGCCCTTATGCCGTGGTCAACTGCGGTATCGGCTCCTGCCCGATCGGGCGGTACGTGGATACGTTCTTCAGGGATTATATCGCTGCGCTCGAGCCGTACGCGGTCGTGCTGGAGGGCAACACCATCAACGATTGGCTGACCGGCGAGCCGCTGTCCGCCTACGCGGACGATCTGACCCGCGCGGTCGCTGCCGTCCGGGCGCTGACACCGCGTATCATGGCGCACAGCGTTTTCCCGATCGCGGGTGCCCGGACGTGGGGAGCGGCTGACGTGCCCTACGAGAGCTACGTCTCCGCGATGAAGGATACCCTTGAGAAGCTCGGCGTCCGCTTCGCGGACACCCACGCGGCTTTCCTTGACGAGCTTTCGCGCGTCCCGGAGGCCCGGAGGAATCAGTTCCTGTACCACGATCCGTGGCACCCGAACGGGACGGGACACGCGATCTATGCAAGGGAGATCCTGCCGGAGCTGTGCGCCCTCATAGGGCTGCCGGTGCGCTGAACATCAACGACACCCGGGGAGGCGCTTCGCGCGTTTTCAACTGCGCCCGGGGGCCCACCCCCTGCCCCCTCCCGTGCGCGGGAGGGGGAGAAGTATATTTGAAAGCAGGGAGAAGGGAGCGGCTGCGCCGCTCCCTTCTCCCTGCGCCCTCATCCTGCGGGGATGCGGGAGACACGGCGCGTTTTACCCGCGCCCGCAGGCGCGGAGACCGTCGGACGATGAGAACGGTGAGCGATCCGGCTATGATCCGTTTTACCCGCGCCCGCAGGCGCGGAGACCGTCTGCTTCCGCAGAAAGTTATGCTTCCGCACTCAAAAATCGGAAAAACCACTTGACAAAACCGCCGGAGTATGGTATAATCTCGCAATGTACGATATATGACCCATTAGCTCAGGTGGCAGAGCACATGACTTTTAATCATGGTGTCCGGAGTTCGAGTCCCCGATGGGTCACCAAACAAAGCTCTTTTATCTTTCGGATAAAAGAGCTTTTTGACTAATAACGGCTCTGTCGGCACCCGGCTCCGTGCGGGGTCCCGGATCCGATCAGACCGCGGAAAGGAAAACGATATGAAAAAGGCAGAGTTCAAGCAGGCGTCAGCCGTTCAGTTCCCCTTCGGATCCCCTGAAGAGTCCGCCCGCGTCCGAAAGGAGGAGGCGGTCAGCCAATTCGGCTTCTATACCGCGCTCGACCTGTCCGACCGGGAGGAGTACGATCCCGTTTTTGACGAGGCTGTTCTGCGGATCACCGCCCGCCATGTCTACCGCCTGTATATCAACGGCGAGATCGTCATGCACGGTCCGGCCCGCACCGCTCACGGCTATGCCCGCGTCGACGAAATGGACGTGTCCGCGCTCCTTGTCCGCGGTCTCAACCACATCGCCGTTGAGGTCATGACCTACGGCGACACCTACGCCGGTTATTCCAACGACATGACGCTCAACGACGGAGACGGCTTCCTGATCTGTGAGCTGGAGTCGGACGGGACGGTTCTGACCGCTACCGGAGACGGCACGTGGGGCGTCTGCCGCGTGGCCGCACGCGTCAGACGCACCGCCCGCCTCTCGCACTGCCGTGAGGCGTCCGAGATCTACCGCCTCGACGACGAATACTACCTCTGGCGCATGGGCTGGCTGTCCGAAGGACATACCTTCCTTGCGCCCGCACCTGCCGAAGCACCGGTGTTCCTTGCCCATGAGGCGCTTCTGCCCACGCTGGAGGACCACCCCTTCACGACGCTTCTGGACTACGGTACCTGCCGTCTGGACGACCGGACGGTGACGCCGCTGTTCTTTGAGAACAACCCGAATTACTGTCCCGCGGGCTTCTGGGAGACGCTGACCGAGCATCCGCTGAACGATTGCCGCCGCACCGTGGACGAAAAATCGGCAAAACTGACCGCCACCCGCGACGCGGAGGGCATCACGCTGTCCGGCGCGGACGACACCTACGTCCTGCTCGACGGCGGCGAGAGCTTCGTCGGCTTCCCGTCCGTTTCCGTTTTCTGCGAGAAGCCCGGCATCATCGACATCGTCCACACCGAGCTGCTCGGTCTTGACGGCTCCGTGACCTACGACCACAACGTCGTCGAGCGCCTGCACGTTCCCGCCGGTCTCTGCGAGTTCACCGCTATGGAGCCGGGCCTCGGACGTTGGATCAAAGTGTACTTCCGCGGGACGGGCGAGGTGACCATCCACTCCGTTTCCATGAAGGAGTATTCCTATCCCGACGAGCAGCGGGGCGGCTTCCTCTGCTCCGACGAGGACGTCAACCGCGTCTACAAAGCTGCACGACGCACGCTGCTGCTCAACACGCTGGACATCTTCATGGACTGTCCCGACCGTGAGCGCGGCGGCTGGCTGTGTGACTCGCTCTGGACGTCCCGCGCTGCTGCGCTGCTGCTGTCCGATACGCGCGTCGAGCGCGAGTTCCTTGAAAACTTCCTGCTCACCCCCGCGGACGGGATGTTCCGCGGTTTCTTCCCGGAGGCGTACCCCGGCAACAAGCTGTCCTACAAGGACATGACCGGCATCACCACGTGGACCTTCTGGCTGATGTGCGAGGTCTGCGAGTACGTCGGACGCACCGGCGACACGGCGTTCCGTGACGAGTATGCCGGCCGCGTAGCCGCGTTCGTCGAAGGCAGCAAGACCTTCCTCGGAAAGTCCGGCCTGCTGGAAAACCTGCCGTGGCTGTTCATTGACTGGTCGATGTCCAATTACGCCGAGTACCAGCAGCCGATCTCCGTGCCCGCCAACGCGCTGTACGCCTATATGCTGCAAAAGCTCGGGGAAGTCTTCGGACGTCCCGAATGGATCGCTGAAGGCAAGCGCGTCCGCACGATCCTCCGCGAGGCTGTCGCGGGGAAGGACGCCCGGAATGCCGTGCACGTCACCTCGATCCCCGACAGCCTGGTATGCGACGGAGAGGGGCGTCTGCAGGGCCGCGGCCGCGTGTCCGAGACCGCGCTGGTCACCACGCTGTGGTCCGGCCTCTTTGAGCCGGGCGAGGTGCCCGAGCTTGACCGCCTGCTGCGTGACACGATGGGTCCCGCACCGACCTATCCCGCCAACCCCGAGATCGGGCAGAGCCAGCTGTTCATCGGTCTGTGCATCCGCCTCGACGTGCTGACCCGCCGCGGACATTTCGATCAGATGTTCCGCGACCTCAAGGCCATCTACCTGCCGCAGCTCCGCGAGGGACCCGGCACGCTGTGGGAGGCCACCGGTATGTCGACGTCGTCCCGCTGCCACGGCTTCACCTCTCACGCCGGCGTCCATCTGACGCGCGACGTGCTGGGTATGCCGCTGCCGGATATGACAGACAGGACGCTGACGATCGCGCCGCATATCTGCGGTCTGCGCTGGGCGAGAGGCTCGCAGGAGCTGCCGGAAGGCATCATGACGCTCTCGTGGCGGTATGACGGTGAGTCGTTCACTCTGGAGGGCAGCGTTCCCGCCGGCTATACGCTCCGTGTCGAGCTGCCGCGCGAGACCCGGATGCTGGACGCGGACAAGGTACACGTCAATATCGTTACCGTATGATAGGGAACGTGTGGGGCTCTGCCCCACGCCCCGCTCAAGGGCTTCTTGAAAGAAGCCCTTGAGAATCCCAAGAACTTTTACAGAATAGGAATAGGCGGGCGCCCATAAAGGCACCCGCCGATTTTGTACAATGTAAAAGATATTAAAATAATCTATTCAATGAAATTCCTTCAGGCGGGGTACGGGACAGCGCCACGCACGTTCTTTTACCACAACCCTACAAACCACTCTGCGGCCTTGAGGATCAGGGGCAGGGTCAGGACGCAGAGGAGGGAGGAGGTGCCGACTGTCTGAGAGGCGTAGCCGCCGTTGAGGCGGTAGGTCTCGGAGAACATCGTGATGGTCGAAGCACTCGGCAGGGCAGCCTCGGCGGTGATGAAGATCACCATGTCGTTCGGCAGACCGATCAGCTTGCCGACCACGCAGACGATCACCGGCATGGCCAGCAGTTTCATGCAGGAGAAGTAGTAAATCTTGCCGGAGCCGAAGATCTGCTTCGGGGTCCGGGTCGCCAAAAGCGCACCCGTGATCAGGACCGAGATCGGCGTGCACAAGCCGGACAGATAGGAAAGGAACTTCGCGATGAATTCCGGCAGAGCGAATCCGGGGAAGGGGATGCCCAGCATATAGATCAGCACGCCGATGAAGCAGGGCACCGAGCCGAAGTTGATCAGGACCTTTTTTACGGTCAGCCTGATGTCGTCCCGCCCGCGGGCCAGGATGGCGATGCCCCACGACCAGATGAACAGGTGGAAGCTGATCACGTAGAACGACGCGAGGAACAGCCCCTTCGGTCCGAACAGCGCCTCAAGGATCGGGAACCCGATGAAGCCCGCGTTGTTGAAAACGAGGGAAAACTCCGTGATCTTACGCTCGTCAGGGTCCTTGAAGCCAACGCACATCAGGAACGCGAGTCCCGACATGAAAGCGTGGACACCGAGACCGACCAGCGCGATGACGCCGCCGTCCTTCAGATTCTCCATGGAGAATTCCGCGCTTGAGAGCGACGAGAGGATCATCATCGGTTGACCCACCTGAATGATCAGCGTGGACAGCTTTTTGGACGCGGTGTCGTCGATGATGCCCAGCCTGCGGCAGGCATACCCGCAGATCAGGAGAAGAAACAGCGTACCGATGATCGTGAGCAGGGAGGCGTAATTCATACGGAGCAGACCGTCCTTTCAGACAAAAAGTGGATCACTTGGCGCGTCCCGGCCGGCGCGGACCCCGTCCGCGCTTTTTCCACGTTCCGGCGCGGTAGCGGCCGCCGGTCTTGCGGACCGAGCGGATATAGATAAGCAGCAGAATAAGGAAAATGATCACCGTGATAAGGCAGGCCCGGCTGCCGAGGTAGGAGCGGAAGCCCGTCATGAGGTTCATGAAGCCGTTGCGCCTGAAGGTGTCGGCTGCCGTCAGCCGTGCCGTTCCGACCACCTCGTCCCCGTACTTCACCATGACCGTGCCGACCGTTTCTCCGGCTTCGACGGGGGCCGTCAGCTTGCCGTCGGCCCATACACCGGTAAGCGCCCACGACGTCTCCAGCTGCTCTGCCGATACGTCGAGAGGCAGGTAGGCGGACAAACCGTCCGGTACGAGCAGCGCCGTCTCGGAGGACGACAGGCCCGTCATACCGACTCTGACGGTCGTGAGGCTTGCGCCGGGGGCAAAGACCTCCACGTATCCGTAGTTGGTCCGCGCCCATGAAAGCAGGGAATTGACGTAGGTGTACGCGGGGATGACTTCCCCGTTCGGCACGTCGGCGCCCTGCATGACGACGCACAAAAGCGACGCGCCGTTCCGCTCGCAGACCGTCGCCACGCACCAGCCGCCCTCGTCGGTCATGCCGGCGCTCATGCCCCGGCAGTAGCCGTTGCGGTAAATCTGACTCGTGTCGGACAGCAGCGCGTTGCGGTTGGTGATCACCCGTTCTTCGCTTACGTTGGTCGGCGGGATCGTGTAAGACGAGGCTGACGTTGCCGCCATGTACAGCTCGTTGGCGGCGGCCTCCCGTGCGATGGTGACCGTGTCGTGCAGCGTCGTGGTCATGCTTTCATCGTGAAGTCCCGTCGGGTTGGTGTAATACGTGTTCACGGCACCCAGCCGCGCGGCCTCGTCGTTCATGTCGGACACGAATGACGAGACCGACCCCGAGGCAATGACCGCCAGCGCACAGGCTGCGTCGTTGTAGCTGCCGCACAGCGCGGCAAACAACAGGTCGCGCACGGTCAGCACCTCACCGACCGCGAGATGCAGGCTGCGCCCGGTCACGCCGCTGAGCATGGCGGAGGTCAGCGTCACCTGTGCGTCCATGCGGTCGGCGAGCGCACGACAGGCCAGAAGGCCGGTCATGATCTTGACCGTGGAGGCCGGGTACAGTTGGACGTCGGCGCGCTTTTCATACAGCACCTGATTGTTGTCGAGGCATACGAGGCAGGCCGCCCCGACCTGCGCGGACTCGGGCGGCGGGCTGACCGCGGAAGCGGGAAATGTCAGGCAGGATACGGTCAGCAAAAGACAAAGGAGGCACAGGTACAGCCTCCGGTACAGACGCGGTCGGCTCACGGCACAGCCTCCTTTCTTTGCGGTCAATGATTCAGATCCGTTCGCGGAGCAGCTTTTCAGCGGTGTCCGCGTCCCGGCGGATCGCGGCGGTCAGCTCGTCAAGGCTGTCAAACTTCTGCTCGGGCCGGATGAAGCGCAAGAACTCCACTTTGATCCGGTGTCCGTACAGGTCGCCGCTGTACCCGAGGACGTGTGTCTCGCAGTTGACGCGCGCCCGCTTGTCGACCGTGGGATGAGATCCCACGTCGGCAACGCCGGGGAAGACGCCGTCAGGTGTCGTGACGCGCACCGCATACACGCCCTTTTTCGGGATCAGACGCTCCGGGGGAAAATATTGGTTGGCGGTCGGGAAGCCGATCGTCCGGCCGAGCCGCTTCCCGGGGACGACGCGCGTCCGGAGGGCGTAAGGGCGGCCGAGCATAGCGGCGGCGGCCTCGGGACGTCCCTCTGCAAGTGCCTCGCGGATACGGCTGGAGCTGACGGTCACGGATCCGGACGTGCCGTCAGGCAGAGAGACGGTCATCTCGGGCAGAACGGACGCTCCGAGGGTGTCCGGCACGGGGAACGCGTCCCGCAGGAGGTCCGGCGTTCCGGCACCGCGGACGCCGAAGCGGTAGTTGAAGCCGCAGACGACGCCGCGGCAGTTGAGACGGGTCTTCAGCAGGCGGATGAAGCCGCCCGGTGTCCGACGGCGCACCTCGCGGAAATCGCAGAGACACACGAAGTCCGCGCCGCAGTCCGCGAACGCTTCCAGCTTTTCGCGCAGCGTGGAGAGATGGTCTGCGGAGGCGGCTTTCCGGCTCCGGAGGAAGTCGGCGGACGGCCTGAAGAAACAGAATACTCCGCAAAGGCTGCCGTTCAGCGCGAGACGGCTGAGGCGGGTGCCTTCCCGGAGTATGCTCTGATGGGCCAGATGGACGCCGTCAAAATTCCCGAGGCACATCACGGTCCCTGCTGCGAGTGCATCGGCTTCCAGCCGGCGGAAGGGACGGGTGTGCAGGTCGAGAAGTACGAAACGGGGATGATCGGATTTCACAGACATGGCAATTCCGTATTCAAGGCTCGATCCCGTGGGATGTGAGGTAGGCCTGGATCAACGCCTCCAGCAGCTTGTCCCGACCGATCCGGCGGGCCAGCGTGCGGGCGTCGTCCGCGTCCGGCAGATAGGCGGGGTCATCGGTGATGAGGAAGCCGGAGAACTGTGAAACGGGGGACGCGCCGTTTTCGACGATGATACGCAGCAGCGTGCAGAGCGTTTCATCGGCGGAAACAAAAGAGGAGACGGGCTTCGACCTTTCAAGGCTTTCACCCGGTGCTTCCGTATGCGGAATGGCGGCAAAGGGCTGATCAGGCCGCAGGATCTTGGAGGATTCTGACATGACCGCTCCCTTCCTTTCTGTCTGTCGGTATCGGGAAGCGCAGAAAACGCAAAAACTTCCCACAGATACATATATTATACACGATTTTCCTCCGTTTTGCAAGGGCATTCACATATTATTTACAAGTCGGACACAGAAGAAAAACGGGGCTGTCGCGTTAAGCGACAGCCCCTCGAAAATGGCGGTCGGGTGCCGCCATTTTCGAGCAAACTCCGGCGGTTTTGGCTAATTAACATTGAAATTCAATGTTTCTACAAGGCCAAAACGGCGGATTTCATCCGCCGAGCCGGATTTGCGGGGCTGGATCACGTAAGTGAGACAGCCCCGTTAAACGATGAACGGTAAAACGGTAAACGGTAAACGGAAAACGGTCATTGCTCCTTCTTCTTCCGGATCACGGGAGCCGCCGCAGCCGTCATCAGAAGCATCAGCGCGGCGCAGCCGGAGGATGACGAGCAGCCGGAGCCTTCAGGCTGCGTATCCGTCCCGTCGGAGGGCAAGGGAGCCGCCGTATCGGTCAGCGGAGCCTCCGTCACGGGCTCGGTGACAGGCACCGTTTCCGGCTCGGTTTCCGGCACGTAGACCTCATGCTTGGCACGGTGGTCGTTGACGGCGTCCCGCACGATCAGCACACCCTCGCCGTAGGACAGCTTCAGCGAAAGTCCGCTGTCCGCGGTCACGGACTCGATCAGACCGGTCAGCGGGTAGTAGACGGACACCTCTCCCTGATAGCCGTCTGTGTAAGAAACGGAATACTCGTTCGTCTTGCCGGCGGTGTTGACGAGGAAGGTGACGTCCTTGTCGTCCGTCTCGAAATCTGCCATCAAAAGCTGTGACAGCGTCTTGCTGTCCGCGGTGACCGTCAGATCGGTCGAGGCGTACTCATGCACGGCGGCAGCGAGCGCTTTGGCATTGTCGAACGAGGGGCAGTCGGAAAGCTGATCCGCGAGAGCCGCGACGGCGTCCTCTTCGCCCGGCAGCAGCCCGTGCGAGGGCATCCCGCCGAGGAACAGGATCGTTCCGCCCGCCTGCCTGAAATCGACCAGCCGCGAGAGTGCCTCCACGGACATATACTGTGCGTAGGGCACGATCAGCACCTTGTAAGCGCCGAGTCCGACGCACAGGCAGCCGTCTGTCGCGGTATATCCGGCGCGGATGCTTTCGTCGTCCACGACCGTGTACATGATCTGATCGGTCAGGAGGGACTTGCACAGAGACTGATACTTGGCGTCGATCTGGGCGGCGGCGTCCCGGGCGGCGGGATTCGTTTCGGAGCCGTGTCCCCGGTCGGCGTCGTGCAGCGCCTGCACCGTTGCGATCGGGTAGAACACCGCCACCTGCCCGCACTCCGTCGTGCCGTCCAGCAGCGTGTTGAGCCGTCCGAGGTAGGTGTTTAGTTGATTGACCTGCTCGTTGGAAAGGTTCAGCTGCGGGTTGATGATATTGTATACCGTCGTGCCCATCAGGCGCGTCACGGACGCGCCCGCGATGCACTCGGACAGCGGGTCCGTCTTGGACAGGGTGCCGGACGCGTCGGGATTGAACTCGACCATCACGTCCGTTTTTCCCTGATTCTTGGCGGCGGACGCGACGTAGCGCATTCCCATGTAACTGCCGATGTAGTTGGAGGACATGAGGTGTGCGGGATCGACCCACAACAGGTCTACGCCGGGGATGTCCATCGCTCCGACGACCTGCAGGAAGTCGCCGCCGTAGGTCTCGATCTGATCGTTCATATTCTCCTCGAACAGCAGATGTCCCGACGAGGCGGTGCCGTTCTGCCGGCACCACGACCCGATCTGCTCAAAGTAGTTCTGCCGGAACAGCGACGCCACGAGCTGATAGTAATTCATGCGCGTGAAGCGGTCGAGGTCGGTGTCGCCGGAGAAGATGCTCGGGATGTTCAGCTCGTATCCGTAGGTCTTTTTGAACAGCTCGTCAAGCCCGTCTGTCCAGACCGCGTAGCTGACCATAGCCCGGTTGCCGAGCTGCGGCTCGTCCGTGAAGAACGCCTCGACGTGGTCGAACGCGCTGCCCATCTTGCCCTTGTAGCGCTGGTGCGTGAGCTCGATGAAGCGCGAGACTGCCTTTTCGTTCAGAAGGTCGACGTCGCGCAGCGTGGCGAAGTTCGTCCGGTCCTCCACGCCGTCAAAGGTCTTCCGCAGCACGTAGACGTCCAGCGTCCAGCTGCCGGACGCGTCGAGCGAAAGATCGGGACCGCCGCAGTCCTTCAGCGTATGCGTGCCGGTGTCGTCGGTGAGATCGGCGCGCAGGATGCACAGATCCTGCGGACCCGCCCTGTACTCGGCCCTGCCGCCGGTCCCGGTCAGACGGTGATGCTCGATGCCCGTTGCCTCGTACTCGTCATGTCCG
The DNA here is from genome assembly GCA_024404505.1 of Clostridia bacterium. GTDB lineage: Bacteria > Bacillota > Clostridia > Oscillospirales > CAG-272 > CAMEON01. Next base: position 3,349 of record JAKSPU010000050.1, on the reverse strand, counting down.
TCCAGCACCTGACCGTATGCTTTGCCGGAGGGCCACTGGTACTCGTCGTATATCCACGTGGCCATGCCCTTGCCGACCGCGTAGTCGTAGACCTCGGCCAGCGTTGCGAATTCCTTGTCGTCCTTGAGGTAATTCTGATTGAAGTTGACGTTGGACACGATGCCGCCGTAGCCCTGCCGCAGGAATTTGTCTACGGGCGTGGTATCGCGGAAGCCGTAGGAGACCCAGCGCATACGGGTGGAAAGTGCCGGCGTCTCGAACGAGCGGCCGCGCCAGAAGGCGTCATAGTCCACCTGACTCCGCTTCTCTTCCTCTTTTTGAGCGGCGCTTTTGAAGTTGATGAAGGATTCCGCGTCCTCCTGTGTCTCGAACAGCGCGTACGCGCGGATCTGATAGGCTGTGGAGGCGGGGCAGTCGTTGTTGAAGGGATCGAGGCGCAGATTGATCAGCGCACCCGTCAGCGGCGTGCCCGCGCGGAGGTAACTGATCGACTTGCGGTCGGTCAGGTCAAGGATGATCAGCTGCCAATCGTCGGTCTTCTGATAATTGAAGAACCGGCAGGGGTAGTCGCCGCCGTTGTAGGGACCGGTCGAGGACGTGAGGTACCGCAGCTCGCCGCGCAGGTCGGATTTATCCGTTTTCACCAGCATGGCAAACCAATGATATCTTTCGATGTCCGCGTTCTTCGGCAGCGGCAGATTGAAGTAGGGATCGAAGCAGCTGCCGCTGTCCGTGTCATGGAAACGGAGGGTCATGACGCCGTCGTCCGGCACGGTTGAGACATTGAAAAGCCCCGTGCAGGCATCCACGGTGTCGACCGAGGAAAAATCAAAGATGAAGGGAGACTCGGCGCATTCGCCGTCCTGCGCGGATATCCCGACCGGGCAGACCGCCGAGAGGAGCAGGGAACAGAGCAGCAGCGCCGCGGCTCTGCTCAAAGGGCGTTTTGCGGAATGTTTCATGGCTGGACCATCCTTTCCTGTTTGTGCCGCCTCTATTATAACGCATCAGAGGGCAAAAGTCAATATATGCGTTCCGGATAAACCCGGGAGCTGTTTCGGATACCGCGAAAAACCTTTTTCATTTCATATCCGGGCTGCTTGATTCATTGGTCGACATTGATTGTCGTGCGCTTTTCCTGCTTTCAAACAACTGTTTTCGACAAATATTTATGGGTCTGCTTCAAAAAGATTTCACAAACCTCTTGAAAAAATAAAAAATGTATGGTATAATATCCAAGAAATAGTGTAGCCTGCCGGTGTTCTGCCCGGCATGAGACATACAGAACATGGAAAGGTATGGTAAAGGTATGGATTTCAAGTTCAATTTCAATACCAAGCATTTCATTCTCGGCCTGTTCTCCTTCGGTGCGGTCATGCTCATCGGAGGAATTCTTGTGCTTGCGCTGGGCGTGCCTCACGCAGTCGGCGGCTTCTATAAGGTCATGCTCGGCATCATCGGCGTTCTCATGATGCTCGGCGGCGCCGTGAGTGTGTTCCTCGCCGTCATCAGCCGTGATACCGACCCTCACTTCTTCCGCTACTCCCGCCAGCTGGGCCGGAATATCCCGCTCGAGGAGCTGACCTTCGACCGTATCAACGGCTGCATGACCTTCTTCGTGCAGAAGCTGGCCGATTCGCAGGAGAGGCTCTGGCAGGGCAACGTGTTTGCCGATACGCCCGTCGAGGACTTCGGTACATACGAGATCCTGCGCCCCGTTCTCGCTTATAAAATGCTCTACGATCTCGCAAAGACCGACCGCGACGAGACGTGGGAGCTGTTCAACGCAGCCGATCCCGCTTTGATCGACGCTCTTACCGAGGCACTGACCAACGCCGGTGAGGATGCCATGCCCCGCGCCCTGCAGCGCGCTTACAACGATGCCGCCGGTATCCACGACATCGTATGGATCCGCGACTTCATCATGGGCAACGAAAAGTATATCCGCCGCCGCATGGACAGCTTCGTCCGTTCTCACGACGAATACTTCTATTGATCCGAGTCCGATGCTCTCCGCATCTTCCAAATAGTGGAAGATGCGGAGATTTTTTTGCGAACCGGCAAAAAAAATATGAAAATTCGCGAACTTTTTTTGCGAATCCTATGGATTTTTGAAGCGTTTTATGATATAATAGACACGCTCATTTTGAATACTCTTAGGGGAGGATTTTTTACATGAAAAAGAAACTCACGACCGTGGTCTTCCGCGGCACACCCGAGCAGGAAGAGCAGCTGATCGCCGTTATCGACAAGTACAAGGGCGTTCAGGGTGCCATGATGCCGATCCTGCAGGAAGCACAGGGGATCTACGGTTATCTGCCCATCGAGGTGCAGAAGATCATCGCGGACCGGACCGGCGCGTCGCTGGAGGAGATCTACGGTATCGCTTCCTTCTACGCACAGTTCAAGCTCAACCCCGACGGTGAGGTCGCCGTGGCCGTCTGCCTCGGTACCGCCTGCTACGTCAAGGGCTCCGGTGAGATCATCGAGGAAGTCGCCAAGCAGCTGAACGTCCCGGTCGGCAGCACGTCTCCCGACGGCAAGTACTCGCTTGAGGCTACCCGCTGCATCGGTGCGTGCGGTCTTGCACCCGTCATGACCGTCAACGGTGAAGTCTACGGCCGCCTGACCAAGGACAAGATCTCCGGCATCCTTGCCAAGTATATGTGATAGGAGGACCCCGACATGATCCGTACAATTGAAGAACTCAACGCGGCAAGAGACGCGTATAAGATCCAGGTCGAAATGCGTGAAGGCTCCGACAAGGCCGAGGGCAAGATCCGCAAGCACGTGCTGATCTGCGGCGGTACCGGATGCACCTCTTCCGGCTCTCCCGCTCTCCGCGCGGCTCTTGAGGCCGCTATCGCCGAGAAGGGCATCGAGGACGAGATCAAGGTCGTCACGACCGGATGCTTCGGTCTGTGCGCACTCGGCCCCGTCATGATCGTGTACCCCGAGGGTACCTTCTACTCCATGGTCAAGCCCGATGACGTCACGGAGATCGTCGAGCAGCACCTGATCGGCGGCGAGCCCGTTGCCCGTCTGCAGTTCCACGAGAAGACCGGTGACCACCATGTGGCCGGCCTGAAGGAAATGACCTTCTTCTCCAAGCAGAAGAGAGTCGCACTCCGCAACTGCGGTGTCATCAACCCCGAAAACGTCTACGAGTATATCGCCAGAGACGGTTATCAGGCGCTGGCCAAGTGCCTGACCCAGATGACCCCCGACGAGGTCATCCAGACCGTGCTCGATTCCGGCCTGCGCGGCCGCGGCGGCGGCGGATTCCCCACCGGCCTCAAGTGGAAGTTCGCTTCCGGCAACAGAGGCAACGTCAAGAAGTACGTCTGCT